>SKLK01000143.1 GCA_007123265.1 Kiritimatiellia bacterium | reverse complement strand
TGGTGCTCGTTTCATTGGCGCCAAGGGTCGTCGCATAGTATTGATTCAGACCAAACGAAGCCGTCGCGCGTAGCGTGCCGCCCGTCAAGGTCACTTTATTTGCATAATTTCCCGCCGGATCCTCCCCAAGATTCCTCGACGCGCTGATACTGAGGACGCCATTATCAATCACAAACCGCTTGTCGTGGGTGTTACCCGAATTCGATATCGTCAACGTGCCGGAACCGGTCTTTGTGATAACGCCGCCATCATCGCCCGACATCACGCCGCTCACGGTAATGTCTACGGAACCCGTGAACGTCAAATCATTATTATTGCCAAAAATTTCCTGCTGAAAGACCAAGTTACCGCTGTCCGCATCAAACGTGACCTCGCTCCCATCCACTCCGATAGGAACATTGAACGTATGGGTGGCCGAGGATTCGTTGTATAATCCCACCGATAAACTAATACCTCCGTCGTCCGCCGCATTGAAGGTCCGATTCTCATTCGCAGCGGATTCCATCGTCAGCGTGCGCAATTGGAAAAATGCGCCGTTCACACTGTCGGGACGGTTGTTGTTGTGGTCATACCGCACATTGCCACGCCCGTCGTTATCCGGGCGATTCTGGTTTCCCCACGACGAGTACCACCAAGGGTTGGCACCGTCCCACCAGTTTGCTGTACCCGAATCATTACGATTGTAGATGGTCTGCTGCGCCGACACAGGTCCGGCCGCGATCATATACAAACATACAAGCAAAAGAGACACTCGCAGAGATGCAAGAAACCGGGTCGACCGCACCGGCGCGAGTTTCCAACGATTGGAAAACACCCCTTCAAAACTTTCCAACGATTGGAAAAAACGGCCGATTCTTTTCCAACGATTGGAAAACGCGGCTAAAACTTTTCCAACGATTGGAAAATGCAAAGAGGATGTTTCACGTTTCATTATTGTACTCATAGACACCTCATGGGCGTTGTATTAAACCGTTTCAATCCGTCGCGCTCTGCCTCACCGACGCATAAGCAAATCACCTGAAACTGCATCTGCAAAATCACTTTTTAAAAATCGGTCAAAGGGTCGGGGAATTCCTGATAAACCACACTCCATAAAGATAAGTCCTTTCAGAGTCTTTGTAAAGCAATGGTTAGGGACAAATTCCGATACTGTATACCAACCGAAAGGGGTACAGGATGGCGATGTGCTGGACGGGAAGGCCCTGCTGCTATCGAGAAGCGAGGGCGGACGCGATCTCCGCCGCGACGCGGGCATTGTTTTCCAGCAAGGAAATATTGGCCACGCGGCTGGCGTTCCCGGTCATCTCGCTGACACGAGCCAACAGATAGGGGGTGACGTCTTTTCCTCGAATTTGCTGCGCGTCGGCCTCTGCCAAGGCCGCCTGAATTGCGTCCTCCATCACGTCCGCCGGGAGCGCGTCGGCGGCGGGAACGGGCACGGTCACCAGACACGCAGCGGACAGGCCCCAGCGATCGCGATTGCGAATCAGCGAGGCAACAGCGGCGGCATCGTCACAGCGCATGTCAACCGGACAACCGGACGACGGGGTGTAAAATGCGGGGAACGCGTCCGTGCCGTAACCGATAACCGGCACCCCGTGCGTTTCCAATACCTCGAGGGTCAAGGGGATGTCCAAAATGGCTTTAGCACCGGCGCACACAACGGTGATGGGGGTGCGTCCGAGCTCGAGCAAGTCGGCGCTAACATCGAACGGGTGGCCGCGATGCACGCCGCCGATACCGCCGGTGGCAAAGACGGGGATGCCAGCGGCGTGGGCGACCAGCATGGTAGCGGCGACGGTGGTGGCTCCATGCGCTTGCGTGGCGGTCACCAGCGGTAAGTCGCGGCGACTACACTTGCGCACGTCGTCACAGTGCGCGAGAAAGGTCAACTCATCCGCAGTCAACCCGGCGCAGGGGCGACCGGCGATGATGGCAATGGTGGCCGGTGTAGCGCCGGCTTCGCGAACGATTTCCTCCAGACGCTGGGCCACCTCCAAATTAACCGGGCGCGGCAGGCCGTGCGTGATCAGGGTGCTTTCCAAGGCGACGATTGGCCGCCCTTCCGCGATGGCCAGGGCGACTTCAGCGCCATACTCGATGTCGATGGATGGATTCACGGGACCGAGTATATCCGTCTTATGATTAATGATGCGAGCCTGATTTAGGGAAGACATTGCTCCGTGATATCGGTACGTCCATGTGGTAGGTTCCCGCTTTACGAATAAAACTGGGCAGGAGGAAACACGAATGCCGAAAGCATCTTCTAATCGAATAATTGTGGTGACAGGCGCGACCAAGGGCTTGGGCCGGGCGATGGCCGAGGCCTTCATTGCGGCGGGTCATACGGTGTATGGCTGCGGCCGTTCGCAACAGGCGATTCAGGCGTTGGCGGACCAGTACGGCGCAGCCCACGATTTTGCCGTCGTCGATGTCGGCGACGCTAACCAGGTCGCGGCATGGGCCGGGCGCCTGCTGGCCGATCATCCGGTACCGGATCTGCTGATCAACAACGCGGCCTTAATCAACCAGCCCGCCCCGCTCTGGCAGGTGCCGGCGGAAGAATTCGCGGCCCTGATGCAGGTGAATGTCGTCGGTTTGTATCACGTAATCCGCCATTGGGCGCCGGCGATGATTGATGCCGGTCGCGGGGTGATTGTAAATTTTAGCTCCGGCTGGGGTCGCTCGACCTCGCCGGACGTGGCCCCCTACTGCACGACCAAGTGGGCGGTTGAGGGCTTGACGTCGGCACTGGCACAAGAATTGCCGCGCGGGATGGCGGCCGTGGCCTATAGCCCTGGCGTCATTGATACGGAGATGTTGCGCACGTGTTTTGGTGAGTCGGCCGGGCAACACGAGACGCCCGATGTCTGGGTGCGCACCCATGCGCCGAAGTTGTTGGCGTTGACAGCGCGTGACAACGGCCGGTCGCTGTAAATGGGAGCGTGGATGGGATGACCGCATGGGCCGGTCCCAGCGTGTTTGGTGCTGGGTGTCTGCTGTAGCCGCGCACGCCGGGCGCGGTTTATTGCGTATGAGTAGCCGAGCTGGGGCTCGGCGTTCCCGGGAGAGGAGAGCTGGAGTTTGAGCGGGCACTCCAAAGGAAGGTGTCCCGCGTCTTTCGCGTGCGGGGATTTCCTGAACGGACGAAGAACCCTTGGCGGGCTTGGCGGCTTGGCGAGAGAATCAAACCAGATCCAGCGACCACCACGGCCGGCCCCAGCGTGACCGGCTACAGTTTGTCGTTCATGGGGCGCATCTCTGATTTTGTGCACTTGTGCAAAAACCCGTAAGTCAGGCATTCCTGCCTGACTTGAGCAAGGGGCGTACGTGCGTGGTTTCTGCACAACCCATGGGTCTCTTC
>SKLK01000235.1 GCA_007123265.1 Kiritimatiellia bacterium | reverse complement strand
GCGCACTCCAAGGTGCGCTGCCCAGGTTTCTTCGGACTGCGGCGCTGCGCGCCGCTTTGGACTTCCCTGACATTTCCACGCGATGGTAGATGGCGAATCCTCCCGCCTTCGCCCGAACGCTGCGCGTCGGGACTACGGCGTGGGAAGCCGGATGAGCCGTGACCATGGTCCGGCCTATCCAGCACATTCCGCGCCCAGCGTGCGCGGCTACAGTTTGGTCGCGAAGGAAACGATAACAGTTCGCTTGCGGTGTCCCAGCGCTCCGCCCACCACTCAATCGTAGAACAGCGTCGCCCAACGACGTTCAGCAATCAGCTTCTTCTTGATCTCGTTCCACTCCTTCTCGGAGCCAGCTAACGCAATCATAATCCGGTCCAATGACCGCTCGAGCGAGGATAGTCCGGACACATAAATGTACGTTTTGGGATCTTGAATCATCTCCCACACCTCCAGCGCATTGTCCATCAAACAGCGCTCAATGTCGGGCGGCTCGTCAAAGTGAGGCCGCGTGCTGATCGCTTCAAAGGCCTTGAAGGTGGCTTGATCGTAATAGAGGCTGAGATCGTCATTTTGATCGTTCATATAGAGCAGATCCATGCCGGTCCGCGCCCCATAGAACAAGCGTACCTTGCCCTGCCATTCCTTGCGCTCCTCGTAGATATGCTTCATAAAGGCGCGGAACGGGGCAATCCCGGTGCCGATGCCGATCATCAGCAAATTGGCGGTGGAATCTTTAGGCGCTTGGAACTGGCGTCCGTAAGGCCCTGTAATCATGAGATCCGAGCCGGGCTTGGCGTCGCATAAATAATTTGAGGCAATGCCTGGATGGCGTTCCCCGCTAATGTCGTCGATGTAAAAACAGCGTCTGACACAAATCGATATCTCCGCAAGATTCCCGTCCTCGCCTTGGCGGGAACTGGCAATGGAATAGAGGCGCAGATGATGCTCGTTACCAAAATCGGCCGAGGGCGGGGCCAAAACGCCGATACTTTGTCCTTCGACGAAATTAAACGTCGCATCAGGAATGCTCAGCACCAAGTGCCGCACTTCGTCGGTATCGGGCGGCGTGATGCGATCGTTGCTCAGGACTTGGGCCTTGTACGGATGGCTGATGTCATATTCGGTTGTTCTCATGGTCGACTCCTTCGCCGGTTACTACTCCACACACCTCATCGTTCATTGCTAAACCTATTACTGGGTTCGCGCTTGTCGTTGTCGCTGTTTCTCACATGGTTCGTCACACGTACAGGCCATGCCGCAACCGATCGATTCCCGCGCTGGCCCCCATTCCGGATGCCGCCACGCGAATCGCCGATAGATATATTGTACCGCGACCCAGCTCAGGGCGATACCTAATATGATGCCTGTGGCCTGTAAATATGCGGTCATTCTCTTTTGCCTTGTTTCCTCATGGCTCTAACTTCCCAGCCCCGCAAATCCCATAAACGCAAGTGACAATAAGCCCGCCAACATAAATGCCGCCGCCGCACCGGTACAAATGCCCGGGACATCGGCCAAGTCCAGCTTTTCGCGCATCCCCGCCATCAGGATCAAGGCCAGGGAAAAACCGGCGCCTGAGCCCAAGCTGTAGGATAAGCTTTGCGGAAACGAATAGCCGTCGAACGTTTGAAACAGCGCCATCCCAAGAATCGCACAATTGGTGGTGATCAACGGCAGAAAGATGCCCAGCATACGAAAGAGGGTAGGGCTGAACTTTTTCACGGTCATTTCCACCAGTTGCACAGCCGACGCGATCACGGCGATGTAGGCAATCAAGCGCAGGTATTCGATCTCGTAGCGGACCAGAATTTGGTTAATTCCGTAAGCGCAGGTGGAAGCCACCAACATCACGAACATCACCGCCGCACCCATTGGCACGGCGGTCTTCAACTTGTTCGAGACCCCCATAAACGGACATAAGCCCAAGAACAAGGCCAAGACCAGGTTGTTGATCAGAAAGGCGTCGAGAAAGATGAAGGTAAGCGAATCATGCGCCATGGGGAGCCTCCTTCCGGTCGCGACGTCGCCGCACATAAGCGAAGAGCACCAGCCACAGGGACAGGACAAAAAAGCCGCCGGGGGGCAGGATGAATACGGACCACGGCTGGAATTGTTCGCCGAACAGGGTCACGCCAAACAGGGTGCCAAAACCCAGGATCTCCCGTACCGCGCCGACCAGGACCAGCGCCAGGGTAAACCCGCCGCCCATGCCAATGCCATTCACGACGGCATGCCCCACAGGATGCTTGGAGGCATACGCCTCGGCACGACCGAGAATGGCGCAGTTGACGACGATCAATTGGATGAAGGCGCCCAACTCATTGTAAAGTTCCAGGCTGAGCGCATGAATCAAATAGTCGACCGAGGTTACAAATGTGGCAATGATAATGATGTAAGAGGCGATGCGCACTTGTTTGGGGATGAAATCGCGCAACAGGGAGATCAATAGACTGGAGCCGAGCAGCACGAAAGTACTGGCCACACCCATCGCCAGCGCGTTCACGGCGGTGTTGCTGACCGCCAAGGCCGGGCACAGCCCCAATAGCATGACAAAGACCGGGTTCTCTTTCCATAGCCCTTCGGTAAAGGTTTGCCGATTGATCGGTTTGGGTGCGCGTGCAGTGGCACTCATGAGGGGTCACCTCCCGCTGGTTCGTCCAGCGTCAATAGATGCGGGCGCAGGGGCGGCAGATGCGTACGCAAACTTTCCAACAACGCCCGCTCAACCGCTCGACAACTGACCGTGGCCCCGGTGATGCCGTCGATCTCCCATGGTTCCTGTTTGGTGCCTTGGGGTACTAAACGCACCGGATTACGCAGCGATTCGCCGTCATCGGCCAAGGCCACATCCAGCGCGTCAAAGTTGGCCAGAAACCGGCGATCGGTCTCAATCTTGTCGCCCAATCCCGGTGTCTCGGAACTTTGTAGCACGGTGTAACCGATAATTACTTCCCGGTCCGGTGCATACCCGTACAGGATGCGGACTTCACCCGCATACCCGCGCGCCGCCGCTTCAAGCGCGATGCCCACCAACTGCCCAGTGGCATCAAAGCCCGCGAACAAGTTCGCGCCACCAATGTCGTCATCGGCTAAACGGGTCAAGCTTCCGTCCGCCCACCGGAAATTGGCTTGTTGCGTAGCCCCGGGCAATACCCGCAGAACTGCCCGCTCCAGCGCGTCGCGGTGGTTTTGTGCAATCGGCTCGAGGGTGGCTTGATAAACCAGCACGATCGTAAAGCCGGATATCAGGGCGATCAGTCCGAGCGTGGCTATTAAGCGAACGGCGGAAGGCATTTCCGGCGCTGGAATTGAAGCTGGTGCGGATTCGCTCATGCCCGCTCCTTCCGCAGCTTTAACGCGCCGTATTTTCGGGGTTG
>SKLK01000078.1 GCA_007123265.1 Kiritimatiellia bacterium | reverse complement strand
CCGTCGATCACGTGTTTTGCGGCAATGGCTCGGACGAGATTCTATCCTTGTGTATCCGCGCCTTTGTGCCGCCGCATGGACGGATTGGTTACTTTGATCCGTCCTACTCCTTGTATCCGGTCCTTGCCGCTATCGCTGATGTGGCAACGGCGCCAATTCCCTTGAATGCGGACTTCCGTTGCCCCGATTGGCCGGCGCGCTACGATGTGCCCCTGTTCTTTTGGACCAACCCGAACGCGCCGACCAGCTTGTGCTGTCCAGTGGACGCATTGGCGGATGTAGCCGAGCACACGCAGGGCGTCCTGGTCATCGATGAGGCCTATGTCGACTTTGCCGATGCGACGGCCTTGCCATTGGCCATCGGCATGGACAACGTGTTGGTCAGCCGGACCCTGTCCAAGGCCTATTCATTGGCGGGTATACGCCTCGGCTATGCCGTGGGGCATCCCGAACTAATCGAGGCGCTATACAAGATTAAGGATGCCTACAACATCAATCGTTTGACCCAGGACATGGGCTGTGCAGCGATCGCGGATCAGGCCCACATGCGCAACAATGTCGAATTGATTTGTGCCACCCGCGCCCGGGTTGCTGAGGCCTTGCGGGCGAAGGGTTTCGACGTGTTTCCGTCGCAGACCAATTTCCTTTGGTTACGTCCGCCGCGTGAGTCGGCGACGGACTTGTTTCAGCGGTTGCGGGAAAACCAGGTTTACACCCGGTATTTCCCTGCGCCGGCCACCGCCGAGTATTTGCGGGTGACCGTGGGCACCGATGAACAGATGGATGTATTTCTCGCCTTGATCAAGTAAAAATAACTGACGTAACGTGAACCTGTCACCAGGTGGTGACAGCATATAGTGGGGAGACAATTCATAATGAAGATTCTATTGCGTGTTCTGAGCGGATTGGCGCTCGTTCTGGTTATCGTTGTTGTGGTCCTCGTATTTTGGGGCGGTCATGTCGTAAAGCATACCGTTGAATTGGTCGGGCCACAGGTATTGGGCGTGCCCGTGAAGGTGGAACAAGCCCGCTTTCATCCGCTGCGCGGATATATCAGTATTTCGGGCCTGGTGGTCGATAATCCCGAAGGGTTCCGCACCGAGAACTTGTTCAATATGCGCAACCTGGAAGTCGACGTGGACATGCGCTCGTTGTTTTCCGATCCCTTGATCATCAACCGGATCATCATCGATAATCCGGTGATCACCTATGAAATGGGTTTGCGTCGGACCAATCTGGGGGTCTTGCTTGAGGGACTGGAAAGCCAGGTCGAAAAAGAGGAGGCCGAAGAGCTGCCGGTAGAGGATGATGTCGTGCCGCGTCAAGTCATCATCAAGGAGTTTGTCCTGGCCGATGCCACGGCGCGTATCAGCGCCACTGCATTGCGTGGGGGTTCGGTACCCATCCAGTTGGGCACCATACGGCTGACGGAGTTGGGTGGCGAGGACCAGAGCACCACAGAAATCATCACGCAAATCACGCGTGCGATATTGGGAACCGTGGTGAACGGCGTGGCCAACGCCGGCTCCCTCTTGGGCGATGGCTTGATGTCCGCGTTCGACGGCGTCGGCGCACTGGGCGGCATGGCGGTGGACGGCGCCCGCGCGGTTGGCGGCGGCATCGCTACCGGCGCACGCGCCGTCCGCGACCGGGTTACCGGTGGTGGCGAAGACGTCGAAGTGGAACTCGAAGAGGCCGTGGAGGAGGAGTCTCCTCGTCGCTTGCTACGCCGCGCCGCCGATGAGGAAACGGACGAAATCCTTGAGGAGGACGTGGATGAGGAGGCCCGGAGTGGGCGCTTATTCCGTCGCGGTGATCGCGATGAGGAAGCGGACGAGGTCTTGGAGGATGTTTCCGAAGACGCAGAGGAATCATCGCGCCGCTTCTTGCGTCGTGATGCGGAACCCGAGGTGGAAGACGTTTTGGAAGAGGATGCAACCGAGGAACGACGTTCAGGCTTGGACCGCGTGTTGCGTCGCGGTGATCGCGATGAGGGAAATGACGAGGAAGCGGCGAACGACGAGTAATTGTTTGTCGTGTTTGCGCGACGCTGGTTGGCTCGGGTCAAGAACCGGGTTAATGTAAAATGTTGTCATGTCGAGCGTAGCGAAGCGAAGCCTGTCCTGAGCGAAGCCGAATGGATCGAGACATCTCAATCTTTGTCAACCACCCTCGGTTCTTTAGGGCAGGCTTGCGCTCGGGGTGACCGATGAGGCAAGCCGGACGGCTACAGTTTTATTGTAAATGCTCTAATCTTCATCCTCATCAACGGCATCGGTCTCATCGGACGGCGTGGTATCTACGGCGGGATCAGGGTCCGGCTGCGGTTGATGTTCCCGTAACTTCGTGGCCAGATCCTTGATATCTGGATCCTGTTCATACGCACGTGTCCACTTAACGAGCGCTTGATCCAGCTGGTCGAGGGCGTAATAGATATCGCCTAAGTGGTCGAGAATTACGGGGTCATCGGGAATTATGTCCAGCGCCCTGCGGATTTCCGTATAGGCCTCGTCATACCGACCCTGCTGATAATAAATCCAGCCCAGTGTATCAATAAATGCGCCACTTTCCGGTCGCGCTTCCAAGGCAATCTGCACATAGGATTCAGCCCGCTCCAGATTTATGCCCAGCTCCGCCCACATATAGGCCAGATAATTATACGCTTCCGCATTATCCGGGTCCATCTCCAGACTGCGATAGAAAAGTTCTTCGGCCCGGTCATATTTCTCTGTCCGTTCGTGTGCGGCCGCGTACCAAAAATAGAAGCGGGAAGAGGCATGGTCCGATGCATCATCGCCTGCCGCTTCGATCAGGGTGTAGGCCTGATCGAACGCATCCAACGCGGCTTCATAGTCCTCGTGAAAGCTGTGCAAGTAACCGAGGGTGCTCCACAGTTCGATCGAGTCCGCATGATCGACCAGCAAGGTCTCAAGAATTTCGATGGCGGAATGCGACCGGTCCTCTCTTTCATCCTGAAAGACAAAGTGAGCAAACGCTTCAATGGCCTGCGGGTTTTGAAGCAGTGCATCCTCCATGACCGGAATGGCTTTCTCCGGTTCGTCCGCAAAGTAGTGGGAGAGGGCGAAATACAAGTGAAAATTCGGTGTCATTGCGTCCCGGCTTGGCTCCAATTCCAGCCACGCTTGCTGGGCTTGGTCGAAGGCATCGGCGGCTTCGCGGTACGCCTCCCGGTTAAACTGCACGTAGCCCAGCATTTCCAGCAAGCGCGGATGGTTGGGGATCAATTCCAAGCCCTCTTGCAAATCGGCGACGGCCTGTTCGGGGGCATCCTCCATTTGCAATACCCCAAGTTTAAGGTACGGCGCGGGATCGGGACGACCCGTCTGCGCCGCCCGTCGATACTGCTCGATGGCCTGTGCGCGGTTATCCTGCTCTTCGTGCAAGGCCGCCAACGCATAGAACACGCGGGCATTGTTGGGCTGCAACCGTGCCAGTTCATTCAAGGTGCGGATAGCATCTTCCGGACGTTCGAGTCGCTCGTACAGATAGGCCAGTCGCTCGCGGACATTCGCATCGGTCGGGTCCAACTGCGCAGCGCTTTCGTAGTGGGCCAAGGCGCTTTGGATCTGGCCGGTCCGCAGATACAGATCGGCTAAACCCAACACCAGCACCCGGTCGTTCGGTTGTTTCTCCAGAACCTGCTCAAGCAGTTCAATGGCTTCGGTGGTGGCTTGAGCCCGCACCTCACGATCCTCACTCAGAAGGGCTGTCCGCATCAACAGCTCGCCCAGAACACGTTGCAGCCGGAGTGGGGCGGTGGACCGCTCGATTCCTTGCCGCAAAAGCGCGACAGCGCGATCGGATTGATCCAACTGGAACAACGCTTCCACCTTTTGCAGATAGATGGCTTCGTTGCGTGGTGCGACGGACAGCGCTTCGGCCAGAACTTCCGTGGCCTCTTTCAATTGTGCGTTCTGGCGGTAGCCCGCAGACAACCACAGGAGGGGTTGTGCTTCGCCGGGGCGCTGTTCCACCAACGATTTCAATAACGCGAGGGCCTCGTCGTCGCGATTCAGCCGGAACAGGTTTAAAGCGGCCCGGAAATAGGCCTGATCCGCACCGGGATCGCGTTCAATCACGCGTTGATAAGAGGCCAGCGCCTCTTCATAGGCGCCATCGGCATCGTGCAATTGTCCGCGGATAAAAAGTGCCAGCGCCTCGGCCTGCAGGCGTTCCGGCGCCGCAATTTCAATATCCCAATCGGGCGGAGACAAGTCCTGCTCCGCCTCTGTCCTATGAGGAATGGACTGGCAACCCGTGAGTAGGCCGGTAATCAACAGGGTGAACCCTGCCCAACCTGCCGCTATTCGGTTTCGTCGTTTCGGTGTTTCCAACGTCATAGCTCACCAACGGTCTACACGGCATAGCATAGCTTGCCGCTCAGCATTTATCCTGCTGAAAGTATCCGCCTCCTGCCCAAAAAAGCAAGGACAGGAGGCGTATTGGCGAGTCCGAACGTGTCTACTTCTTCTTGTGCCGGTCGGCCTTGAGGCGCTTACGACGCTTGTGCTTGGCCATTTTCCGACGACGCTGTTTCTTGATCGAACCCATCTTGACTTATTCCTTACGCTTCAATCATTTCCGCTACCGTAATGCGTCCGGCGCAATGCGGTGTGTTACGGAACGACTTTGTTTAGACTCAACTCGATAATGTCTACCGCACCCGCGGCTTTCAACTCCGGGATAATCTCCCGTACCACACTTTCATCCAGGACCGTTTCAATCGAGTACCACCCCTCCGTCCGCAGATTGTTGATCGTGGGCGCGTGCATCGACGGCAGTTGATTGGCGACGGCATCCAGATCACCGGCCTGCACATTCATCTTAATCAAAACCTTCCGGTCCGCCGCCAGCACCCCTTGCAGCATCATCGCCATCTTCTCGATTTTGCGGCGCTTGATGGGATCCGCCCATACCGCCTTGTTGGCAATGAAACGGGTCGTCGAGGACAGGATGTCCTCTACAATTCGCAAATTGTTCGCTCGCAACGAGGAGCCGGTCTCGGTTATTTCCACAATGGCATCCACCAGTTCCGGCGCCTTCACCTCGGTGGCACCCCACGAAAACTCGACTTGGGCGTCGACGCCGTTTTCTTCCAGGTACCGTTTGGTTATGCCCACGGCTTCCGTGGCGATCCGTTTCCCTTGCAGGTCCTTGACCGATCGAATCGGCGAATCGTTAGGCACCGCTACGACCCAGCGAACCGGATTCATGCCTTGCTTGGAGTAGACCAATTCGGTGACTTCGACTACGTCCGACCCGTTTTCGACGATCCAGTCATGACCCGTCATGCCGGCATCCAAATGGCCGTTTTCTACATAGCGGCTGATTTCCTGAGCGCGGATTAGCCGGACTTCTATGTCTTCATCATCTATACGTGGCATGTAGGAGCGCGACCCGCCGGAGATGGTCCAGCCGGCCTTGCGCATCATGCCGAAGGTCGCTTCTTGTAGACTGCCTTTGGGGAGTCCCAGTATCAATTTGCTCATGAGGAAATGACTGTCCTTTCGCCTGAAATCTTTCGGAAACGGCGTATAATAGACAACTTGGCCGATTCCGTCTATAGCAGAGCGATGTTTTTTTTGGGCGTGTGTTGTGGACGGGGGTGTGCTATGCGTTGACTACGGAAGGGTGAGGGGATCATGTCGGCATGAACAAATTGCGTCTCGCGAGTTTTGGATTACGCGGCTTTGCTGGTGAATCGTTGCCGCCACTGCTGATCATTGACTTCGCTTCCGCCTTTGCCACCTATGTCGAGGGAGGACGTGTGCTGATCGGCAGGGATACCCGTACCTCCAGCCCTATGCTGCATGCGGCGGCGGTGTCGGGATTGCTTAGCGCCGGTTGTGACGTGGTGGATTTGGGGGTCTGCCCCACGCCCCTCGTGCAATTTGCCGTACCCCGCCTGGGCGCGGCCGGCGCGTTATCCGTTTCCGGCGGACACAATTCCATGGGCTGGAACGCGATGACCCTGATCGGCGCTGACGGTGCCGTGCTGGAGCCTTGGGGCGGCGAGGCGGTACTGGATAGTTACCATGGCCGCAATTTTCTCAAGCAGGATTGGCAGCGCATGGGGACCATTGCGCCCATGCACGATGTCGGCACCGCCTACTTTGACGCCCTCGTCAAGCATGTGAATGCGGAAGCTATTCGTGAAGCTGGTTTTACGGTGTTAATTGACCCCGTCGGCGGCGCCGGGTGCGCCTACTTAGCGCCTTTCGCGCAACAATTCAATCTGCGTCTGATCCCCATTAACGCCCAACCGTCAGGTTACCTGGCCCGCGAACCCGAACCCCGGCCACGCAGTGCCCTGCAAATGGCTTCGATCATTTCGCATGTGCGGGGCGATGCCGGATTCGTGCTGAGCAGCGATATGGGCCGGATGTCGATCGTGACCGAGGCGGGCGAACCTACCAGCGAGGAATATACCTTGGCGCTGATCGCCAATCACATGCTGGCCCGGCGCTCGGGGACGGTGGTCACGAATGGGTGCACGACCCGAACCGTGGATGATTTGGCCGCGCGTCACCAAGCGCCTGTCGTGAAGACGCGTGTTGGACAAGCCTATGTGATGTCGGCCGTGCGGGATCATCAAGCCACGCTGGGTGGCGAAGGCAGTGGTAGCGTGGCCGATCCGGCATTTTCGCCGGCGTTTGATGGATTTTTGATGATGGCGCGCGCGCTGGAAGCAATGGCCGAAAGTGAGCAACCGTTGTCGGCTCTGGTGAATGCCTTGCCGCGTTATCACATTGTAAAACGCAGTGTGCCGTGCGGCTCACGCGAAGGGTATCGGGCACTGGACATTCTCAAAGAGCGGCCGGCGTTTGTCGGCGACGGGAAAGTAGATGTGACGGACGGGTTCCGGGTGGATTGGGCCGATAGCTGGATTCATGTGCGGGCCTCGCAAACACAGCAATTGATTCGCGTGATCGCCGAGGCTCGAGAGGCTTCCTTGGCCGAGCAGCGGGCCGATGAAGCCATGCGCCTTTTATTGGAGGGGCTATGAATTATGCCCTGAAAATTGGTTTATCCGGTGTGCGCGGCGTGGTCGGGGAATCATTTACCCCTCAAGTTGCTGCAGCATTTGCGCAGGCACTGGGCACATTTGTACGAGGCGGTGTCGTTCTCGTAGGCCGCGATACGCGACCCACCGGGGTGATGATTGAGCATGCGGTGGTGGCCGGCCTGATCAGCGCCGGTTGTAAGCCGGTTCTGGTGGGCGTCATTCCGACGCCTTCGTTGCTGTACCTGGTGCGAAAGGAGGGGGCGCGCGGCGGGATCATGATCACCGCCAGCCACAATAGCGCGGAATGGAACGCACTCAAGTTCGTGGACCGGCGCGGGCTCTTTTTTGATGCGGTGCATGCCGAGGAATTGTTTGATATTTATCATCAACAGGATTTTCCGCTGGTTCCAGAAACGGATATGCGCAGTGTGCAGATCCGCGAAGGCGCAATGGAACCCCATGTGGAGAAGATCCTGCGGTATGTCGATCATGCTGCGATTCGGGGGAGGCAATTTCCGGTGGCAGTGGATTGTTGCAACGGGGTGGGCGCGATTTATACCCGGCCCTTTCTGGAGAAGTCGTTGGGCTGTCGCGTGACGACCTTGTTCGATACCCCCAGTGGGGCGTTTGAGCGTGAGCCGGAGCCCTTGGCACAGCATTTGGACGCGCTATGCGACGTAATGCGCGGAGGGGCCTATGCGGTCGGATTCGCTCAGGATCCCGATGGCGACCGGCTCGCCGTTGTCGACGAGACCGGGCAACCGATTGGCGAGGAAATGACCGTGGCGTTGGCGATACAGGCGGTGCTGGCCATGCATGGGAAGGGACCGGTCGTGGCCAACTTTAGCGCCGGTCAGACGGTGGCCGCAGTGGCGCAAGCGGCGGGCTGCTCCTTGACGCGGAGTAAAACCGGCGAGGTGCATGTGTCCGCCGTCATGCGCCAAACCGGGGCCGTCGTCGGTGGCGAGCATACCGGCGGCATCATCATTCCTGCTATCCATCCCTGTCGAGATAGTTACGGCGCGATGGCGGTGATTCTGGAGTGGATGGCTGTTTCCGGACGATCGATCAGCGAGTTATGCGCCGACATTCCTCGCTACGCATTGGTGAAGGAAAAGATTCCGATTGGCAGTGGCGATGCGCCGGACCTACTGCGGCATTTGCGGCAGCAATATGCCGATCACGATATCACGAACGTGGATGGACTCTTCATCGATATGGGAGACCGTTGGGTGCAGGTGCGTCGCTCCAACACCGAGCCCGTATTGCGTATCATTGCCGAGGCGCCAACCATCGACGAAAGCGAGGCATTAATCGATCAAGTCAAACACCGCTTGGCCGGGGCAAAATCACAATGACTCGTGGTTGGTTGCGTGTAGGTTCCATCCTGCTTGCCGGCATCGTCTGGGGGGGGGGGGCCGCTACAGCCGTATCGGCGGGTGCGGAGCTGATTCACGAGATCGTGCCCGGGGCGGTGGCGGAAGCTGATTGGATCGGGCGGGGATGGAGTCACGCGGAAACCAACCCCGAGCGGACCTTCCGATGGATGATCGCGATGGAGGCCGATCTGTATTGGGACTGGACCGAGCCGGAAGCGGTTACGCTCACCCTGATTACGGGTATCGCCCATCAACCATACCGAAGACAACGCATTGGCTTGTTTATTAACAACCGTTATGTGACGGAATGGTTGGCCAAGGATGATTCGGCGTTTCATGCCTATACGACAGCGGTTCCCGCCGTGTACTGGCAGTCAGGGCCAAACCGGATTACGCTGCGCGCCGCCTACACCACCCGTTTGGGTGCGGATCGCCGGTCGCTGGCCGTGGCGGTGGAGCGTCTGCAATTTCATCGAATCAGCGCCGATTAATCATCGAAGCCGCCCCGGCTGGCCAATTCTACGGATTCTCGCTTCTTGCCGCATGCAAGGTGTTGTTTACCCCGCGCCACTCTGGCATACTCGGGCACCATGGAACAGCATGACGATAAGGCATTGGCTATCATAGCGGGGCGCGGGGCGTATCCGCGGGTACTGGCCGCGTCGGCCCGCCGCCAAGGCGTGGAACGGATCGTGGCCATTGCCTTTAAGCGTGAGACCGACCGCCGGATTGAGGCCGTGGCCTCGGAAGTCCATTGGATGCATCTGGGGCAGTTGGCCCCGTTACTCGAAACACTCAAGGCCAGTGGCGTGCGCCGGGTGGTTATGGCCGGTCAAATCAAGCCCACGCATCTGTTCAATGTCCGTATGGATGCCGCGTTGCTGCGCTTATTGCGCGGGCTGAAGGAACGCAACGCCCACTCCATTTTTGGCGCGATTGCCGATGAACTGGCCGCTATCGGCCTCGAATTGGTCGAGGCCCATAGCTACATGGAAGCCGCGATGCCCGCTCCCGGCCCCTTGACCGGCGATCCCTTGGACGAGCAACAGCAAGCGGACGTCGCCTTGGGTGTTCGCGTCGCTAAAGCGACCAGTGGCCTCGATATCGGTCAGACCGTCGTGATTAAAGCCGGTACCATTCTGGCCGTGGAAGCCTTTGAAGGGACGGACGAGACCATCAAACGTGCCGGGCGCTTGGGCGGCCCCGGTGCGGTCGTGGTGAAGGCCGCCAAGCAAGGCCATGATATGCGTTTTGATATTCCCGTGATCGGTGAGCGGACCTTACGCAACATGAAGCGGGCGCGCGCGGCGGTACTGGCGGTGGAGGCGCACCGCACAATCCTTTTAGATCAGGTGGAAATGATTAAATTGGCCGGACAATGGGGTATACGGCTCATCGCCGTGGATATGGACCGTCAGACAGGTGGCCGGTCGATGGCGTTAGCGGAGGGGAGTACATGATGGCAAAACGATCCGTTCAAGTCGGCGTAGTGGGTACCGGGGCACTGGGACAACACCACGCCCGTATCTACCATGAGCTACAGGATGCCGAACTGGTCGGTGTATACGACGTGGACCAGAAGCGGGCCCGCGAAATTGCCGATCGGCACGGTGTGCATGCTTGTGCCAGCCTCGAGGAGTTGGCCGAGCGCGCTGAGGCGGTGAGCGTGGTGGTTCCGACCGACCTCCATCGCGAGGTGGCCGGCACCCTGATAGAGGCCAAGCGTCATGTCCTGATTGAAAAGCCGATCGCCGCTACCACCGCGGAGGCGGAGGCCTTGGTCCAGTTGGCCCGGACCCATAACGTGATTGTTCAGGTGGGGCATGTGGAGCGATTCAATCCCGTCCTCAGCTATTTGGAACAGGTCGCCCGCCAGCCCCGCTTCATTGAGGCGCACCGATTGGCCCCGTATCCGCCACCGCGGGAAGGACTCCATCCCCGTGGCACCGAGGTGAGTGTCGTATTGGATTTGATGATTCATGATATCGAAGTAATCCTGCACTTGGTGCGGTCACCTGTGAAGTCCATCCATGCCGTGGGCGCCCCGGTGTTGAGTCCGACGGAGGACATTGCCAATGTCCGACTTGCCTTCGAAAACGGCTGTGTCGCCAACATCACCGCCAGCCGCATCAGCCCGGAACGCATGCGCAAAATCCGGGTATTCCTTGACGCAGCCTATATCTCGCTCGATTACCAAAACCAAAGCGGCGAAGTATATACCCGTGCTGGCCAATCGTTTGAGCGGGCCGAGGTGCCGATCGAAAAAGGGGAGCCGCTGGCCCATCAGTTGCAGTCGTTCGTTGCGTGTGTGGCCCGGCGCGATCAGCCGGTGGTGTCGGGTGAACATGCGGCGCAGGCGCTGAATTTGGCCATCGACATCATCCGGCGCTTGAGTGAGGGCGCTTCGTGAGCCGATCGTTGCTGGTCGTCGCGGGGGAAATCTCCGGGGATATGCACGTAGCACCGATTGTCGAGGCGCTGCAACGCGAGAATCCCGATTGGTCGGTTTGGGGGGTTGGGGGCGATGCTCTTCGACGCACCGGTATGGATATCCTGTACGATGTGCGCGACATGGCGGTGCTGGGCTTATATGAAGTGCTTAAACGCTATGGCTTCTTTCGGCGCGTCTTCAACGACTTGGTCCGGCGCATGGAGGAAAAACGACCGGACGCAGTGTTGCTTGTCGATTATCCGGGATTTAATTTGCGGTTCGCCCGGGAAGCCCATCGGCGGGGGATCAAGGTGATCTATTATATCTGTCCCCAAGTTTGGGCCTGGCATCGCTCGCGGATGAAGCGCATGGCGCAATGGGTCGATCATCTGCTGGTGATTTTCCCCTTCGAAGTGGAGGTCTTCAAGGATACAGGCCTGCGCGTCGATTTTGTCGGACATCCATTGGTTGCCGCCACCCAACGCGCCTTGGTGGCTCCCGCCGTAGACCTGCCTTGGCCGCCTGGCGATACGCGTGTGGCCGTGTTGCCCGGCAGCCGTCGCCAGGAAATTGAACGGATTCTGCCGGTGATGTTAGAGGCCGCCGAGCGACTAAAGCAACAGCGGCCGTCCTGCACGTTTCTTATTGCCGCGCCTTCCGCGCGCATTGCTGCGTTAATCGAACCTTACTTGGAGGCGCATACCGACTTGCCCGTGGCGGTGGTGCAGGGGGAAACGCGGCAGGTCCTGCGCCAAGCGCGGGCGGCCATGGTGGCGTCAGGCACGGCCACCATTGAGACGGCGTTGATGGAGTGTCCGATGATCGTGGTCTATAAAACCGCGCCGCTAACCTATTGGTTCGGCAAGCGATTAATCCGGGTGCCCTACCTCGGCATGGTCAATATTGTCGCCGACAAATTGCTCTGCCCGGAGTTCCTTCAAGAAGCAGCCATGCCCACTGCCATGGCCGCAGCCATGCAAGACCTGATAGACGAAACGCCCGAACGCGCAGCGATGCTTGCCGGTTTGCAAGGCATCGCCGCCCGTCTGGGCGATGTCGATGCGGCCGCCACAGCCGCCAAACTGATTGGAGCAGATCTCTTAGAGGGTAAAACTTAACCCGGTGATCACGGTTAGGTCGTGCCGCTCCGTGTCCGCCGCCGGCTTATTGTTGTACGCACTTTGAGCCACTAGGCGTAGGGCCAAACGCTGGGTCAGATCAGCGCTAATGCCGATTTCGGAAAACAACAGGTAATCGCTGAATTTCTCGGCATTCGGTAGATATTCGACTTGTTGCCAGACGCGGGCGGTCTCGCTAATGCGGTGGTCCAGTCGCTGGGCAAATCGCAGGGCTAGATAATCATCCGTGACCCCGTCTTCTTTTTCCCAGACGTACGAAGGACCAATCTCGAATGTCAGCTCGGTCGACTCATTTTTGAACGCCGCGATACCCAAGCCGGGACCGAGAATAAAGCGATAATCCACGTCGGCTTGACCATCATGGAGGAAGGAAAAGTTTAGCGCCCCATAAATATGTTTGGCCAGCGGTTTACGGGCGTTAATGTAGGCGCGGACATTTTCGACGTCCGTTTCCCGTTCCCCGTCGGTGCGGGTATAGCCATAATTCCCTTCGACGCCCGCGCGAACGGACCCCCATCGTTCCTTTTCGCCTTCGTATAATACGGCGGCATTCCCGCGTAAGGTGTCACTGTTGCCGTCCGTCCAGGTAAGACCGGCGCTAAAGGTGACATCTGATTTTGAATCTTTCGCTGCTTCGTCACTGTCGGCCTGTACCGTCACACCAACGAAGAGAGCGCCCAGCACAAGCAGACGACTCCACGTATAGTTCTTTTTCATGTATAGCTCCTGTTTCTGAGGGTGAACCGCCGGGCCATCCCGACGGGCAAAATACCTTTACGGCATTTTAAATTTTGACGGACTTTAACAGATCCAACTGATATAGCAATCGGATCATTTGCACGTCCAACGTGTGGCCCGCCTTGTAGGACACCACATGTCCGAGAAAGCGGCCGCGATCGATTAATGCCAGCGCCGCCAGCAAGTCCAGTACCGCGCGATGCCAAACCGCCTCCAACGATTTTCCATTATGCATCAAGGCCGGCTCATTTAAATACTTTCGTCGTCCGGCAATCAGCACATTCTTTTCCGTGTAACCGAGATTTCTGATATCGGCAAAGCACTTGCCAATCGTCTGGCAATAAAGCTTCTTGGACGCCGAGGAATTGGTGCGCGCCGCGGCCCCATAGGTGAAATGCTCTTCGGTGACCGGAAAGCGAATGCGCTGTTGGCCAATGGCGGTCTTAAAGTCAACGGCACAGTCCAGCGTCAGCATGGGGCGATGCGGATCCGCCGGCATGAGCGTCAGAAAGCTGCCGGACGGACCGCCAACCGTCACGGTCTCCTTGACGGTGACATAGTCGACCGTTCCCGGCACATCCTGCCGACCCGCAGCGTCAAGGGCCTCCAGTAAGTCCAAACTGCCCCGGTCAAACAGGGGCGGATCGCCGGAACTCAGTTCGATTACCAGGTGGTCGACGTCCCGACCCAGCCGCAGTGCGATCATGTGCTCGACCATACGGATATAATTGCTGGGCGGGCCACTGCGCAAGACGATATTGCTGACGACGCTACCGGTCGTCCACACATTCATAACCGAAACACCAACCGGCAGATAATCCGTGTGGTCACATCGATTAAACCACCAACCGGGCTGATCAGAGGGTTTTAAGGTGATTGTGCGGCGTTCATTGCCGAGGAAAGTTCCCGGTCCTTCCGTCGAGACCTCGGTTGCCACCGTGCGGGCCGGGCGCGGTTTTACGGGTACCGCGTCGGCCATATGATCACAGTCCACTGCCAATTCCTGGAAGCGGTCATGCGATCTGCGGATTAGGTCCATATCACCCGCCAACACGATGCCGTAAGCGGGTTCGGCTGCTACAGAAACATCACTCATCCGGTAGTTCCGTTGCACGCCGGTTGTAAGGAGCTATCCCCCCCACCAGCGTGCCCTTGGGCGCATCGGGGCGACGGATTAAAGGTGCGCTTCCAGCTTGGCTTTGAGGGCGGGCTTGGAAAGGGCGCCCACCATTTGCTCTTTGACCTCGCCTCCCTGCATCACCAGCAGGGTGGGAATCGAGCGAATGCCGAACTGACCGGCTAAATCGGATAGTTGATCCACATCAACCTTGGCAATCTTGATTCGGCCATCCAGCTCCTCCGCCAACTCATCGAGAATCGGCGCAATGGCTTTGCAGGGACCGCACCACTCCGCCCAGAAATCGACCAAGACCGGTTGTGTAGAGTCCAACACATCCGACTGCCAGTTCGCTTCGGTCACCGTAATAATTTTATCACTTGCCATCTCGTATTCCTTTCAATGAATAAACCTATACGTTCCATTCGTCATGTCGATCTGGAACAGGCAGGATTTCCAGTAAACTTTGCTAATTAGCCCACCAAGCGTCCAGGGAACGGCAGTGCCGACGTCAGTGTGGCCACGAGCACATAGAGCAAAAGCACCCCCACCAATACCGCCACCAGCGCAACTGCGCCAAATGCCGGATGAACCGATTCCTCCTCGTGATCCAAGGTCAGCGTACTGGCTTTTGTGACTGCTTCCGAGTCGGCGCCGCCAACATCGCTGGCCGGCTCCGCCTTTCGGGCGACGCTCAATGAGCGGGGCGCCGCGCCGCTCCCGTCGGGGCGCTTAATGCGAATGGTTTTCCGCTGACTCGAGGGCCCGCTGCTGGACGCCACTTCACGTGGAAGTTCGATCCGCGCGGTTTCGCTCTTCTTCGATTCCTCCGTATCCAAGCTGATGGGCATGGTCGAATCCGACCGCGCCGGCGGTTCGGCGTCGGCCGTGCGTGAAATCTTCAATGTACCCTTGGGCTTCTGCGGCTCTGCTTCGCCATCGACGTTAATGTGCATGGTCTCGTCCTTGAGCATTTCCTTCCGGTCTTCGTCCGAAAGCATGTCTTGCAAGTCGAGCCGCGCCGTCGACTTCTTTGTGGATTCCGCCATCTCCGCCTTTTTCAGAGCCTGGGTTTCTGATTCAGCCGTTCCGGCGTCTGCGGCGCGCTCTTTTTCGTCCAAAATGACGCGCTGCGTCGCATTGAGCGCCGCCTTGTACAGGTCATCAAGCGATTCGCCCTCAATATCGGCAATCTGCATCGTCCGCCCTTTGGCGGCTTCCGACTCTTCCGCCGACTCTTCCTCCGCAGCCGGTTGCGCGGGTTTTTCTACCTGCTTTTCTTCGGCCTTGGGCGCTTCTTTTTTGGCCTCTTCCTCAGGCTTGGCTTCAGCTTGGTCCAGATTCAACTTGATCTTGGGTTTTTCCTCGGCCTGCTCGGCCTTGGGTGCGTCGTTCTGTCCGAGGCCGAGCTTGATCTTCGGCTTTTCCTCTGCCTCTGGTTTGGACTCCGCAGCCGGTTGCTCAGGTTCTTCCACCTGCTTTTCTTCGGCCTTGGGGGCTTCTTTTTCGGCCTCTTCCTCAGGCTTGGCCTCGGCTTGGTCCAGATTCAACTTGATCTTGGGTTTTTCGGATGATTTTTCTTCAGGAGTCGATTGATCGGCCACGTCTTTCTCCGGTGCGTCAGCTTTTGGGGTTTCCTTGGCAGGTACTGAATCGTCTTTCGACTCGGCGGCCTGCGCCTCATCAATGGCTTTGGTTACCGAGCCCAAACCCAGTTTGATTTTCGGTTGCGGCGCATCGTCTTTTTCCGTAGATGGCTTGGCTGGCGAAGCACCGGGCGCAGGCTTCGTATCGGCTAACCCCAGTTTGATCTTTGGCGGTTGTTTGATTTCTTTGCCGTCTGATGCGTCGGTCATGCCATGTTCTCCATACGTATTGATGATGTCATAGGCTAGTACTGATCCGTGCAGGGGTCAAAGCAAAAAACCTTGGAAGGTCGGGGTCACGAAAGCCCTCCGCCTCGCTATGATCAATAGTTGACGCGTTGCATCCGCGGATTGTCGATGCGGCGACGGCCGGCTTTCGCGCAAGGGCGGCCATTTACTTCAACGACGTCCGCCGTGAAGTGGTGGCCACCGCTGAGAAAATAGCTGCCGACTCCATACGCATCCACGGGCGCTTGCGCCGCCTCGAAGTCGGCGATTCGTTCCGGGGTGAAGCCTCCCGATACGATGATTTGGATGTGCTTGAATCCGGCCTGATCCAGTGCTTGACGCACGTTGTGGGCGAGTTCCGGAATGACCCCGGTCGGGCGCATACGGCCCATCAACGGTTGAATCGAGCGATCGACCATATTCTCGCCTGTGTCCAGCCGGACGGCCCACAGCCGGTCGCCCAGCGCTTGGGCACAGGCGAGGGCGGTTTGGACACAGTCATTCTCAAAGTCAACCAGTGCGACGAGGTTCACATGGGGGTAGGCGTCGCCCAAAATCTTGACGGCTTCGACGGTGTTGCCGCCCATCGCCGCAATCAAGGCGTGCGGGACGGTGCCCGCGCCCTTGCCACCCCACCATTCGCCTTGGGCATCGGTGGACACCCCGTCCGCTCCGCCGATTTGTGCTGCATAGCCGTCGCCGCCCTGTACCGCCCAATGATCATACCGGGACGGGAAGAACAGCACGCGCTTTCCGTTCGCAACCTCGACCACGCGACGCACATTGGTGGCGACGCGGGTGCGACGGGCCAGCACACCCAAGTAGATGTTTTCGAGATGCGTAAAGGTAGCTGCATCGCCGCGAATATGCAGCGCGGTCTCCCACGGCGCCAAGTCGTCTCCATCAAAGAGGGCGTCAATCTCGAGATTCGCATAGCCGTCTTCCCAAAGCGCTTCAAGTTCCTCGTGCAAATCCAGCTTACGCCGCATCATGCGCTCGTACTCGTTGCGATCGGACATGTAGATTGCCCGGGCTTTCTTTTTCAGGTCGATGAATTCATCGAAAAGATTGCAGGCTTCGGGGTAATCACTGTAGCGACCACTGGCGACTCGCAGGATCGCCAGCGCTTCGTCAATTCCCGCGACAATCGCTTGCTCCTTTTGAAAGACCTGCATCAGGATTTCCGGGCACAAGCCCGCGCGCTCGAGTGCGATCTTGCCGCGCCAGAAATAGGTGTCGCTCCGGTAGCCCCGCCGCAACTCATGCACGGGCAGGTCGAACACATGCGGAGGAACCCGGGGCTTCATTGAAGGGCTGTTGCCAGGCGGATGGCCACCTCGCCAATCGGGATACGTTCCTGGCTCATGGTGTCCCGGTCCCGCCAGGTAACCGTTTGGTTGTCGAGCGTTTCAAAATCCACGGTGATCCCGAACGGCGTGCCGGCCTCGTCTTGCCGTCGGTAGCGTCGCCCAATCGCGCCGGTTTGATCATAGAACACGGGATAATGTTGTTTCAGCTCGCTGTAGAGATCCTGGGCGACCTTGACCAATTCCGGTCGATTCTTCAACAGCGGGAAGATCGCCGCTTTAATCGGGGCGACGCAAGGGGCAAACCGCAGAACGGTGCGTTCCTCGTATCCATCCGGCACTTTTTCGCCCGCGCGAGTCGGTTGACGTTCGCCGTCGGTGCCTTCTTTCGGGATCCATTCCAGCGCGTAGGCCTCGCAGAGCACCGCCAACGCAATCCGGTCCACACCGGCCGACGGTTCCACGACATGCGGAATGAAGCGTTCATTGGATTCCTGATCGAAATATTCCAGCTTTTTGCCGCTAAATTCACTGTGTCGGCTCAAGTCATAATTTCCGCGTGCGGCTACCCCTTCCAGTTCCTGTACGCCGAAAGGAAACGCGTACATGATATCTACACAGGCGCTGGCGTAATGGGCCAATTCGTCTGGGCCATAAACGTATTGGCTCAAGTGTTCGGAGGCAATGCCGATCCGGGTATACCAATCCATCCGCGCCTTGACCCAGTAGGTATGCCATTCTTCATCCGTACCGGGCTTGATGAAAAATTCCAGCTCCATTTGCTCGAATTCGCGCGAACGAAACGTGTAATTGCGCGGATTGATCTCGTTTCGGAAGGCCTTGCCGATTTGGGCAATCCCGAACGGCACTTTTTGGCGCGACACGGATAAAACATTGTCGAACTGGGCAAAAATCCCTTGTGCGGTCTCCGGTCGCAAATAAGCGGTGGAGGAATCATCCTGGACGGGGCCCACGAACGTCTTGAACATTAAGTTGAACTGTCGCGGCTCGGTCAGCTCGCCGCCACACGCGCCGACGCGTTTGCTGGGCTTTTGCGGACATGCGGTGCCTTCCAGTTGGTCCGCACGAAAACGGCCTTTACAGGTTTTGCAGTCAATCATCGGGTCCGAAAACCCTTCCAAATGGCCCGACGCCTCCCAAATCCGCGGATGCATGATTATCGACGCATCCAGTCCGACCACGTCATCACGTCGCTGAACCACGTCCTGCCACCAAACATCCTTGATGTTTCGTTTCAGCTCTACGCCCAGGGGACCGTAATCCCAAAATCCGTTGATGCCGCCGTATAATTCGGAGCTTTGAAAGATGAAGCCACGCCGTTTACACAGCGAGGCCAGTTGTTCCATGTTCAGGGTAGGTTTATTGTCACTCATAATGCGGGCAGTGTGCGAAGGAAGTGCTAAGCGGTCAAGTACTTCTATGAATCGGGGAGGGGGAGGAAGGAAGGGCGTATGGGCGGTGGCCGAAGGGGTCGCGCGCTGGTCCGTGCCAGCTACGACCTATCGCGTTGTTGCGGGGGGGCGGCGCGGACACGAGTCCAGCGCCGCCCCCCGCGCCTAGCGCTAGGCCGCATCTGACCCGTCCCCCGCGCTCAAATTCGTGACCGAATTTGCCCCCTTCGCCCACCGCATTGCAGCCCTGCGGGGCTTCAGTAGGGCGTTCATGGCAGCTTACCCGGTCTACTTACTCTTTAAGTCGTAGTTCTCTTGATTGGGAAGTCGCTTTGGGCCGGACCTCAGTGTCCGGCATATGGATGGTGGCCGTGCGTAGAGTGGCGGTGGCCGAAGCGGTCGCGCGCTGGTTCGTGCCTGCTACGGCCTATCGCGTTGTTGCGGGTGACTCCATAGTCGCTGAACACGTTCCTTTGGACTGCGGCGCTGTGCGCCACTTTGGACTTCCCATACGTTTGCCCTCGCGGCTCGGGGGGACGCCTCGCCCGACCGAACCCGCCATGTGACGGTAGGGTAAATCCTCTGGACAGGAAGCAGATTCTCCGTCCCTAATTCATTGCATAGTTTAGGGACGGAGAACGTGTGTTTATGGGCATTTTAAGTGCTGAGAGGCGACGTTGCATAGATCCGGCTGGCATCTGATTTCGCGACTTTCGTTTGTTTCGTAGTTTCTAGAATCCCTCCTCCCTTCTTCTTACTCGCAGCTCTTCATCGGATACACGTACCCGGTCTTCTGAATCGTAATGCCTTGGCTTAGAACGTATATTTTGCGCCGAACTCGAAACTACGTTCGGGCCCGACATAGATGCCTTGTCGCAGGCCAGCAATATACAGCTCGTCCGTCAAGTTTTTGACTGCGCCAAAAACGCTCAGATTTGGGTTAACGGCATAGCGACCGGTTAAATCCAGCGTGTAGTAACTGGACATCGAGCCGCCCCACGTCCCCGTCTCCTCAGTGGTGAGGTCCCGCACATTCATTCCGTCGCCATACGCCTGACCGACCACATTCAACAGCAAGGCCGTTTCGAGGCGACCGGATTGATAGCCCAGCGAAAGATTGGCCATCCACTCGGGGGAGTAGGGCAGGCGATTGCCCTTCAGCGCGTCCCCGGGGCGATCTTCACCGAATTCCGCTGTTGGGATCCACGTCACGTTGCCGTCCACCCGGAACCCATTATCGAAAGCATACCCCACCGCGCCTTCCAGTCCTTGGATCAGTGCGCTACCCTCATTCGGGTTTCGGATTCCGGACACGCCCGGATCAACTTGGTTGGCGAAATCCATCTGGAACGCCGTCACCTCATAAGTGAACCGGCCGTTGACGCCACGCAGTCCCAACTCAATGTTTACGGATGTCTCTGCGTCGGTCGGCGGGGTGTCCACGCCGACCACGCTGCCCACTAGCGGTGGCGCAAAGGCGCGGTACACACTGCCGAACACCTGCGCCAAGGGCGTGAACGTGTACGTCGCCCCAAGGCCCGGCATCCACTCGGTGTTGGTGAATCGGTCAGCGGAAGCGGCGCTCCGAAGATCATCGCGTTTCTGTTCATACACCTCCACGCGTAGGCCCCCCGTAACCGAAAAGCGGTCGGTCACGTCGAAGCGGTTTTGAGCAAACACGGCCAAGCTGTCGGCGGAGTCCAGTCGATTGCGCAGGAGCGTTTGATTCGGATTCCGTGGCGTGTCCCGGTCCGCCCGGATCGTCTCATCCAGCATTTCCTCCCGCATCACCCGCAGGCCGAATTCGGTCTCGTTGCCGATCCCGAAAGTTGCGTGATTAAAGGTCAGGCGCGAGTCCAGGCCGTAGCGATCGAATGTTCGATTATTCCCCTGCACCTCATCGCTGTAATTCCAGACCCGGAATCCATCGGCATTGACGGTGGTGGGATTCTCGGCGTCCAGTTGAAAGCGCCAGTAATCGCGGTTCATTTGACTCCAATACGCCAGTGTTTGTATCGACAGATCCGGCGTAACTTGCCATTCGTGGTTGATATCGAAGGCCTTGCGCGTGGTTAGATACCAATCATCAGGGGCGGGATTAAACTGAGCGCCCGCCCGGTAGGCATCCGGGAAGAGTCCGCGGTAGGAGATGTTGGCGTCATTCTCGTAGTACAAGAACTTCACGCCCACAAACTGGTTTTCACCGATCGCCGTGCCGGTTTTGACCATCACATCCGTCATCTCGTAGCCTTTGTCCATGAACCCATCGCTTTCGGCCCACGTGGCGATCACGCCAAAGTAAGCGTCCTCGGCGGGCGTACGGCCGCCGATCTCGACGGTGGACTCGTAAGTGTTCCAGGATCCGATTCTTCCGCTGATGGCGACGCCATCATCCGGAACCTTGGTTTGGTAGTTGATCACGCCGCCGATGGTGTTCGGGCCATATCGCAACGACGCTGCGCCCTTCAGTACCTCCACGCCGCCCATACGTTGAATGCGCGGATTATAGTAGCGCGCGTTGCCGACAAAGATGCCGGGCTGAATCGGCACACCATCTTCCAAGACCAGCGTCTTGTAATCACCAGCTGGCAGCCCGCGTACGCCGATATTCACGACTACTGCGCTTTCCTCTTCGCCTTTAACAAAGATGCCGGGCACTCGCCGCAGCACATCCTCCGTGGAACGAGGCTGTATTTGATCAATCATGTCCTCGCTAACCAGCGACACCGAACCCGGTAGCAGCTCCGTCGCCTGCTGTTTACCCAACACCGTTACCGTGCCCAGCTTCATTGCTGCAGCCGCTGGCTCCTCCGCTCGCAGGGCAGGGGACATCCCCATCATTGCAACCGCCCAACCTAACATCCCTATACGTAACTTCATGTCCTTCACCTTCATTCAATTAACTCCCGTTATCGGTTCCCGCCATCACCCCTGACGGCGCATTGGCGAACATAAATAGATCAGATGATTTATATGTCAATCAAATAGTTTGCAAATAATATCTTGTAGGTGGCTGTAGGCCGGACCTCTCTGTCCGGCGAATGAGTAGTAGCTGTCTGCAGCATGCACATGGAGTGGCGCTGGCCGAAGCGGTCGCGCGATGGTCTGTGCTTCTCGCTCTACCGATCCCGTCATGCGACGGTAGGGCGAATCCTCCGGATGAGCCGAAATAATGGACCGAGCAATTTCCGAATATGCGCCCGTGCTTCCGCCCGGTGCCTTCGCTTTCGCTGGGCCTAGGGCGTGACAGGAGTGATGGCCCACTCAAGACCCGGTTGCTATCTGTAGGGCTGGCGCTCGCGCCACGCCGTGACCGGGAATCGAGCAAGTTCCGAACATGTTTCTACGTTTCCTCCGCAGCGTCGCGGAGCTCCGCCTACACCCAGTAAGACATCGCTTGCTGATCCGATGATACGTTTGCTGCAATGGAACGTGTCTGGCCATCATCCAAAGCGCCGCCCAGCGGCGCACTCCAAAGTCGCTGAACACGTTCCTTATGGACTGCGGCGCTGCGCGCCGCTTTGGACTTCCTATACGGGTTCCCTCGCGGCTCGGCGGGACACCTCGCCCCACCGGTTTTTTCACGCGACGGGCGAATCCTCCGGCTGAGCCGAAAACCTGATAATGCCAGTTGATGCCCCCATCGCTTAAGCGCGGGGCAGGTCGCCGTCACCTTTGGTGGGCAGTTCGGTACGGCCCATCAAGGCCAGGTCGACGGCGCGAGCAGCTTCGCGACCCTCTGAGATGGCCCAGACGATCAGCGACTGACCGCGTCGCCCGTCGCCCGCAGCGAAAACATGAGGGACATTGGTCGCGTACTGTCCATCGGTGCGGATATTGCCGCGCTCGTCCAAGGCCACACCCAAGTGTTCGATCAAACCGCCTGGCTCAGGACCGGTAAAGCCCAGTGCCAGGAGGACGAGGTCTGCAGGCCACTCCCGCTCTGTCCCTGGCACATCCTTGATTTGCGGCCGACCGCCGTTGGGGTCGGGGACAAATTCGATCTGCGTCGTGATCAGTTTCTCCACCCGGCCGTTGGCACCAATAAACTTCTTCGTGTTGATGCTCCATTCCCGGTGCACCCCTTCGTCGTGGGAGGTGCTGGTGCGCAAGCGCATGGGCCAGTAGGGCCAGGGTTGCTGCTCCGGTCGGCCCTTCGGAGGCTTGGGCAACAGTTCGAAGTTGGTGACCGATGCCGCGCCGTGACGATTCGAGGTGCCGATGCAATCGCTGCCGGTATCGCCGCCACCAATCACAATCACATGCTTGCCCTTGGCGTTCAGAATCTCGTTGTCCTCAAGCGGTTCACCGCCGACGACACGGTTCTGGCGGGCCAGAAATTTCATCGCCGGCACAATGCCTTCCAGGTCACGTCCTTCGACGGGCAAATCCCGGCCCACGGTGGCGCCGATGCATAGCACGATGGCGTCGTACGCTTTCAGGTCGTCAAAAGGCACATTGTCGCCCAGCCGGGCATCGGTGCGAAACGTGATACCCTCTGCCTCCATTAGGTGAATCCGACGATCGATGACCCATTTCTCCATCTTGAAGTCGGGTATGCCGTACCGCAGCAGACCACCCACCTTCGCGTCCCGCTCATAGACCGTGACAAAGTGGCCGGCACGGTTGAGTTGTTGGGCGGCCGCCAAGCCCGCTGGACCGGAGCCGATCACGGCGATCTTCTTCATCGTGCGTGTTTCCGGACGCACCGGCAGCACCCAGCCCTCGTTGAAGGCCCGCTCGATGATCTGCTTTTCGATTTCCTCGATGGTTACGGCCGGCTCATTGATTGAAAGTACGCAGGCCTCTTCGCACGGGGCAGGGCATAGTCGACCGGTAAATTCCGGGAAGTTATTGGTAGCGTGCAGGCGATGAATCGCGTCTTTCCACAGATTGTTATAAACGAGATCATTCCAGTCCGGGATCAAGTTGCCCAGCGGACAACCGGCATGACAGGTGGGTACCCCGCAATCCATGCAGCGGGCCGCCTGGTTGCGGATCTTTTCCTCCGGGAAAGGCAGGTAGAATTCCTTGTAATCCTTAACCCGGTCTTGCGGTGCCCGCTTCTTCGGCAATTCACGTGTAAATTCTTTGAATCCAGTTGGCTTTCCCATGGCTACTCCTTAAATCATCATCGCCGGTTCAACGGTTTCGGCGGCTTCCTTCGCCAGTCGTTCCAGCGCCCGCTTATAATCGGTGGGCATGACTTTGACGAACTGGGTTAAGGTATAGGACCAACGGTCCAAGATACGTTTCGCGACCGCGCTGTCCGTGTAGCGAATATGTCGCTCGATCAAACCGCGTAATTCGGCGATGTCATCGGTCTCTGTCACGGCCTCCAACTCAACCATTTCCTGATTGCAACGCGCCGAGGCAAAGTCGCCCACCTGATCAAAGACGTAAGCAATGCCGCCACTCATGCCCGCCGCGAAATTCCGTCCGGTTGAGCCGAGTACGACGACCCGCCCGCCGGTCATGTATTCACAGCCGTGATCGCCGACACCTTCCACCACGGCGTTTACGCCGCTGTTCCGCACACAAAAGCGCTCGCCCGCCATCCCCCGGATATAGGCCTCACCGCTGGTGGCACCATAAAAGGCGACGTTGCCGATGATGATGTTGTCCTCAGCGACAAAGTCAGCGGCTTCCGGCGGCCGAATCACAAGTTTTCCGCCGGAGAGGCCCTTGCCAAAGTAATCATTTGCGTCACCGCGAATGTCAAAGGTCAATCCGCGCGCCCCAAACGCACTGAAGCTTTGCCCGCACGATCCTTCGACATGGAAGGTGATGGTATCATCGGGCAGTCCGTCGGCACCGAACGCACGGGATATGCGGCTACTTAACATGGTGCCCACGGTACGGTTGATGTTCCGGACGCGGACGGTTTCCTCAACCCGTTCGCGTCGGCTCAGGGCCGGCTCCGCCAGCTCAATCAGCCGGTTGTCCAGCGCATCCGCCAAGCCGTGATCCTGCGCTTGGGAGCAGTAGACGCCCACCGTGTCTGGCACATCGGGCTTCTTTAGAATCATGGAGAAGTCCAGTCCCTTGGCTTTCCAATGCTGTTGCGCATCACGCATGATCAACTTATCCGCGCGCCCCACCATTTCGTTAACCGTGCGGAAACCGAGCTGGGCCATGATGCGACGCAATTCATTCGCGACAAGATAGAAATAGTTGATTACATGATCCGGCTGACCGGTGAACTTTTTGCGGAGATCCGGGTCCTGCGTGGCGATCCCGACCGGGCAGGTGTTCAAATGGCAGACCCGCATCATGATGCAGCCCATCACAACCAGTGGCGCAGTCGAAAAGCCAAATTCCTCGGCGCCTAGCAAGCAGGCAATCGCGACATCGCGTCCGGTCTTCATTTGACCATCGCATTCCACCACAATCCGGCTGCGCAAATCGTTCAACACAAGGGTCTGATGCGTTTCCGCCAACCCAAGTTCCCAGGGCAGACCCGCATGTTTCAGCGAGGTTTGCGGGGAGGCACCGGTACCGCCGTCAAAGCCGCTGATCAGCACCACATCGGCTTTGCCTTTGGATACCCCGGCGGCGACAGTGCCGACACCCACTTCCGATACGAGCTTCACATTGACCCGCGCGTCGGCATTCGCGTTCTTCAAGTCATGGATTAGCTGGGCCAGGTCTTCAATTGAATAGATGTCATGGTGGGGCGGCGGCGAAATGAGTCCCACATACGGAGTGGAATGCCGCGTCTTGGCAATATCCGGATAGACTTTCTCGCCCGGCAACTGTCCGCCCTCACCGGGCTTAGCGCCCTGGGCCATCTTGATCTGTAATTCCTTGGCGTTGACTAGATAGTGACTCGTCACGCCAAAGCGACCGGACGCGATCTGTTTGATCGCGCTGTTGCGCCATTTGCCATCGGCGTCCGGCTGGAACCGGTCTTCGTCTTCGCCGCCTTCGCCGCTATTGCTTTTGCCGCCGATTTGGTTCATGGCAATCGCCAAGGACTCATGCGCTTCCTTGCTGATCGAGCCGTAGGACATGGCCCCGGTCTTGAATCGCTTCACGATTTCGGTCCACGGTTCTACCTCGTCCAAGGGAATCGGATCGGCCTCGCTCTTAAACTCCATTAGCCCGCGAAGGGTACCAATTTCCTTGTTCTGTTTGTTGATGAAGTCCGCGTATTCCATGTAGGACTTTTCATCCCGAATCTTCGTGGCCTGTTGGAGTTTAGCAACGGTGATGGGGTTGAATTGATGGTATTCCCCGCCGCGCCGCCACTGATAGAGCCCGCCCACATCCAAACCAAGATTTTCGGGCACCTGCTTGTCCGGGTACGCCCGCCGATGCCGAATCAAGGCCTCTTCCGCAATGACATCCAAACCAATCCCGCCAATTCGTGAAGGCGTGCCAGTGAAGTAGCGCTCAATAACGGATGCGTGCAGCCCCACCGCCTCGAAAATCTGGGCGCCGTGGTAGCTTTTGAGGGTGGAAATGCCCATCTTGGACATAACCTTCAGCAGGCCTTGGCCAATCGATTTAATGTAATTGCGGCGCGCAACTTCGGGCGGTACGTCCTGTGTGACGCCCCGCGCGACCATGTCTTCGATCGTTTCAAAGGCCAAATACGGGTTGATGGCGCCGATCCCGTAACCGATCAGGAGGGCAAAGTGATGCACTTCACGCGGCTCGGCGCTTTCCACGACAATATTGCATTGGACCCGTCGATGTTCGCGAATCAGATGATGATGCACACCCGCAGAGGCCAGCAGCGCCGGTATCGGGGCCAGCTCCGCATTGGCGCCCCGATCGGATAGAATCAGAATCGTGGCGCCATTGTCCACGGCCCGGACCGCAGACTCGAACAATTCGTCCAGCGCACGTTGTAAGCCTGCGGCGCCATACTCGGCTTTAAATAGAATCGGCAGGGTTTCCGCGCGGATGTCGCCAATATACATGTCACGAATCTGGGCAATCTCGCGGTTGGTCAAGATCGGTTGATCGATACGGAATTGATGGCAATGGTCCGGGGTCTCTTCAAACAGGTTTTGGCGACTGCCCAGGGTAGAATGCAAGGAGGTGACCAATTCTTCGCGGATGGCGTCCAGTGGGGGATTGGTTACCTGCGCAAACAGTTGCTTGAAATAGTCGTAGAGCAAGCGGGACCGGTTCGACAAGACCGCCAACGGCGTGTCATCGCCCATCGAGCCGATGGGTTCTTTGCCCGCTTTTGCCATCGGGCCCAAAATGATTTTGAGATCCTCCAGGGTATACCCGAATTGCTGTTGCCGCGTGGTCAGCGTTTCGAAATTTGTGTGCGGCACCTTTTGCGGTTGCGGTAGCCGGTCGAAGCGCACGAGACACTTGTTTAGCCAAGCGCGGTAGGGGCGGCGGGCGGCCATCTCGCTTTTGATTTCCTCGTCGTCGATAATCCGGCCTTGCTCCGTATCGACCAGGAACATACGTCCGGGCTGGAGCCGGCCCTGTGCAGCGACGTTAGCCGGATCGACTTCGATCACGCCGCTTTCCGAGCCCATAATGACAAAACCGTCCTTGGTCACCGTGTAGCGGGAAGGCCGCAGTCCGTTACGGTCCAGCACGGCGCCGATGCATTTGCCGTCGGTGAAAGGGATCGAGGCGGGGCCGTCCCATGGCTCCATCATGGAAGCGTGGTACTCGTAGAAAGCCCGCTTATCGTCGGGCATGGTTTCATGATTTTGCCAGGCCTCCGGAATCAGCATCATCATCGCATGTGGCAATGAGCGACCGGTGTGGTACAGAAGTTCCACGGCATTGTCCAATGCTGCGGAGTCACTGACGCCCGGCGTGATGATCGGGAACAGTTTTTCGATGTCATCGCCGAACAGGTCCGACGCAAATTTGTACTGGCGGGCGTTCATCCAGTTGGTATTGCCGCGAACGGTGTTGATTTCGCCGTTGTGACATAAAAAGCGGAACGGCTGGGCCAGATCCCATGTGGGGAAGGTGTTGGTACTGTAGCGTTGATGCACCAAGGCCAGGCCGCTGACCATGTCGGGGTCCGTCAAATCCGAAAAGAACGGCTTGATTTGGTCCGCCAGCAGCAAGCCCTTGTAGACCAGCGTTTGCGAAGAGAGGCTGGAGATATAGAAATAGTTCTTTTCTTCCAGCTCGGATTCGCGGATCACGCGTTCGATACGTTTACGGATGATATAGAGCTTGCGCTCAAAATGGGCGACATCCTTGAGTCCGCTGCCGCGCTTGATGAAGACCTGCTCGATCACCGGTTCGACCGCGAGAGCAATATCGCCCAGGTATTCGTTGTGGACTTGAAGGCTGCGCCACCCGAGGAAATCCTGGCCTTCCGCCCGTACGACCGCCTCCAGTTGTTCGCGACAGTAGGCTTGTTCCTCCGCCTTGCGGGGTAAAAAGACAACGCCGACGGCATAATCCTCCGGGTCGCCGACATTGAAGCCTTCGGCACCGGCAACTTTGGCAATGAATTTATGCGGCATCTGCATCAGGATCCCGGCACCATCACCGGTCTTCTCATCGCACCCGCAAGCGCCTCGGTGGGAGAGGTTTTCAAGGATTTGCAGGGCGTTTTCGATGATCGAATGGGATTTTTCGCCCTTCAAGTTGCAAATCATGCCGACGCCGCAGGCGTCATGTTCGAAGGCGGGATGGTACAATCCCTGTGGCTCCGGATAGCCGGCGCGGCCCAGATGGTATGGTATTTTAGTCCTCATAAACTGCCCTTATTCACCCTGCTAGATACACCGCACCCCTTGTTGTAAAGGTGGAACGGTCGACTCGATGGGGAAATATAGCGATATTGTGTCAGAATGAAAGTCGGAAAACAGATAAAATAACAAAAAAACCCCGACGCAAATGCGTCGGGGCTCTTTTGATCTATGCGCGACGATTAGAACGTGTAGTACACGCCAAGGCCGCCCACAAAGTCCTCGCGGACATCATCATCCGGCAGGACATCACTGTCCAAGCTGCCGACGTAGTTAAAGAAGGCGCTGACTTCCAGGCCTTCGAGCACTTCATAGGCTGCGCTCAAGCCGACGAGGTAGTCATGAAAACCAGCTTTGCCACCAGCCGTGGCGCCCTTGCCACCCCAGCCGATATGACCGCCGATGCCTACTTCCAAGCCTTCGATGACCTCTAGGCCGTATCCCGCGGACAGCTCAATATAGTTTTCGTCGCTCCCCTGGAACCCTTGGTAATAGGTCAAACCCACATCGAACCCAGCCACGCCGGTACCGAGGCTGATATACCCTTCGCGGAACGCATCGCCAATTTCTTCGATGTATTCGGTGTAGCCGATTTCCACGGAGGCAAAATCGAGGTCATAGCCGTAGAAGACGACAAAATCGACTTCCGAGAACTGACGTTCTTCGAATGCCCCGTTATCATCGCCGATATCGAAGTTTGCCCAGACTTCAATCCCGAATCCGCTTTCATGCTCAGCCAACAAGGAGGGCTGGATAACCGCATCCTTGTTAAGGGTGATACCACGAAAGACATAAGACGAGGCGATATCGGCCCCGATCGTGACTTCCGTCGCTTCAACTGTTGCTGGCCCAGCCATGATGGCTCCGGCCAACAAACCGGCACCTACTACTTTACTCACTTTGTTCATATTCGCTTTCTCCTGCTTACCCCTCAGACCATGCCCATCACGATCCTTGGGATGATTATTATGTGTTTATTTCCGGGGGAGGCCAACTTTTTTTGTATTTGAAGACGGGTGCTGCACCGGGAAACAGGTTCATCAATCCCCCAGATGTTGATGTCACCGTTTGACTCCGGAACAGCACCCGCTTAAGGTTTACTTAACCACCGATTGCTTCCTTGCCCTTTTCACCGGTCCGGATGCGGATGCATTCGGGCAGGTCGAGGACAAAGATTTTGCCGTCGCCGATCTTGCCGGTACGGGCGCCCTTGATAATGGCGTCGACCGTGCTGTCCGTGAATTCGTCATTCACGGCCACTTCCAGGCGCACCTTCTTGAGCAGGTTCACCTCGATATCAGATCCGCGATAGCTCTCGTGATAGCCCTTTTGCTGGCCGCAGCCGAGGGCGTTCATCACGGAGAGGCGGTACACCTCTTTCTCGTAGAGCGCTTGCTTCACCGCGTTTAGGCGCTCGGGTTGGATATAGGCCACAATTAATTTCATCGTTCTTTCTCCTGTAATAAGTTATCGACGATCACTGCGTCGTGTAGATTTCGAATCCCGAGTAGGCTTCCATACCATGCTCGCCGATATCCAAGCCAACCATCTCCTCCTCTTCGCTCACGCGGATACCAATCGTCGCCTTGACGGCACCGAAGATGATCAACGCGGCAGCAAACGCTACTACACCGTAGGCCACGACACCAATCAATTGGGTGACAATGGAAAACTCGCTGCTGAAGATGCCGACGGCCAGGGTGCCCCAGATGCCGCAGGTCAAGTGGACGGAAATCGCGCCGACGGGGTCATCCAGTTTCGCACGGTCCAAGCCCATCACCGAGACGACCACGATCAGACCGGCGATGAAGCCGATGATCACGGCGCTGGAGACGCTTACCACGTCCGCGCCGGCGGTAATGCCGACCAAGCCCGCCAAGGCACCGTTCAGGGCCATCGTCAAGTCCGGCTTCTTCTGCAGGAACCAGGACAAGAGCATGGCGCCAATCACGCCCGATGAGGCCGCGATAGCCGTGGTGACAAAGACGAAGGATACCATTTCCGGATCCGCCGACAGCACCGAGCCGCCGTTGAAACCGAACCAGCCGAGCCAGAGCAGGAACACCCCGATCGTAGCGAGCGGCATGTTGTGGCCCACAATCGGCTTGATCGAACCATTCACATACTTACCCAGACGCGGGCCAAGCAGGATTACACCCGCCAAGGCCGCCCAGCCACCGACCGAATGCACCAAGGTGGACCCCGCGAAATCGTAGAAGCCCATTTGGTCGAGCCAGCCGCCACCCCACTGCCAGCTACCCAGCCAGGGATAGACAAAGGCCACATAGAGCGTGGTTACCAGCAGGAAGCTGTGGAGCTTGATGCGCTCCGCCACCGCACCGGAAACAATCGTGGCCGCGGTTGCGGCAAACATGGCCTGAAAGATAAAGTCCGTCCAGCCCGTAAAGGCCTGAACACCATCTTCGACAATGATGCCGTCATACAATCCGCCAATGCCAAAGCCGGCAAAACCGAAGAATTCGCCGATGGAAAAGTCGCCGGGGTACATCAAGTTGAAGCCCACCAGCGCATAGGTCAGGATACCGATTGAAATGATCGCCGTATTCTTAAATAGAATGTTGACGGTATTTTTCGCCCGGGTCATACCCGCTTCAAGCGATGCAAAGCCGAGGTGCATGAGGAAGACGAGAAAGGTCGCCACCAGCATCCAGGTGTTGCTCGCCCAAAACATTGCATCCATCGCCGAGACATCGGCCAATTCTTCGATTTCATCAATCGCTTCAGCTACCGCCCCCTCAACGTCATACGCCATACTTGCAACGGGCAAGCCAACGACAGACAAGGCAAATAGCAGAAACACCGTATACAGCACGGGTTTTTTCATACGTTGTTCTCCTTCACTGAATATGCTTTCGCTCTGCAATGCACACCCTATGCACTGCGACGGGAAGGAGATAAGCAATCGGTGTGCCAAAAGAGAAGGGGGCCAACCTAAACACCCCAAATGCCGCGTTAATTCGATAAAATTCGCGGATAAAAAATTACACTTTAGTTTTTAGCCGGAAAATTCGCGACAAAATTGTGGCACCAATTATTTATTGATACAAAAATGTTTCAATATCTGGCGGGGGTTACATTTTGGGCTTGAGCTTGGCTTGAATGGGGCCGCGCAGGGCGTTGAGCAGTAAAATCCGGTCCGCTTTCTGGAGGGCGTCGGGTGTCAGCGTGCGTTCCTGGATCCAGCCTTTGCGTAGCCAGTGCTGGCGCAGTATCCCGTTCAACAAGCCGGATCGAGCGGGTGGGGTATACCAACAACCGTCCAAGCGGAGCACTACATTGGCGCGACAGCTTTCGGTGAGTTGTCCCGCCTCATTATATAAAAGCACGTCATCCATCCCCGGGTGGCGGGCCAGCGCTTGGTCGTAGACCGAGCGGTGTGTGGTTTTGTGATACAAAAAAACATCGTCACTGGAGACGGGATGCTCGGACAATGCGACCCGCCAAATGGACCGCTCCGTCGGTACGGGGGTGGCCGTGATAGCGACTTCTCCACTCGCGCTGAGCAGTAAACGCACGCGATGTCGCTCGCGCCCCAGATTCGCCGTCGCATCAGCCAAATCCCGCGCAATGGTGTCGGCACAAAATCGGTAGCCAAAATAGTCCGAACTTTGCTGTAGCCGTTGCCGGTGTTGCGGCCAAAACCAGATACCGCGAGCGGGCGTCCATCGCATCGTCTCGAGCAATTGAAAGTCAGGTTGGGTGTGGGTCAGGATCAGGGCTTTGGTTTGGCATTCGCGGTATTCATGTTCGGCATCGGAGTCCCAGACGATTCCGCCACCGGTCCCATAGGTGACCGTTTGATCACGGCGCCGAATGTGTGCGGTACGAATCGCGACATTGAATTGACCAAATCGGCCGGAACGCTGCGTAAGTGGATGATGCGGCAAGACAAAGCCCATGGCGCCGGTATAAATCCCACGAGGAACGGGTTCCAGTTCACGAATCAACTGCATGGTGCGCACCTTGGGCGCGCCGGTGATGGATGCGCAGGGGAACAAGGCCTGAACGATCTCTGCCAGCCCGGCGTCGGTTTGCGCGGTGATGCTGGAGGTCATTTGCAGCAATGTGGGATACCGCTCGATCTCGAATAATTGCTGCACGGCAACACTGCCGGTGCGGGCAATCCGACCTAAATCATTGCGCATCATATCCACAATCATCAAATTCTCGGCCCGATTCTTTGTGGAAGCCGCTAAAACCTGCTTCGCCGCCTGATCCTCGTGCCAGGTTACGCCCCGCCGTGCGGTGCCTTTCATCGGGCGGCAGGTGAGGGAATCCCGATCGAGGGCGAAGAATAGCTCAGGCGATACGGAGCAAAAGACATCGTCCCCGGCATCCACATACGCGCCGTAAGCCGCTTGCTGCGTCTGGAGCAGTCGATTAAACCAGCCAGCCGCAGCGCCCGAGAAACGGGCCTGCAACTGGAAGGTATGATTAACTTGATAGGTATGGCCCTGTTCGATCCACTCCTTGATCCGTTGAATCGCCGCCGTATAGGCGGCGCGCGGATACGTCGGGTTCCATGCGCCAATGTGGTAGGGCGCGGCTGAGACCGGAAACGCTTTTTCGACCCGAAACGAGGGGAAAACACCGAACTGTAAAAGGGGCAGGGGACCGCGCGGATGCGTCGCTAGTGCCGCGTCCATGCCGCTGGCCGCTTCGTAGGTGATGTAGCCCGCGATCGCTTGTCCATTTCGGACGGTGTTTTCCAGCGCCTGCAAAGCAGGTAGCACATCGGCACCGGTCCACGCTTCGATCAGACGGGCGGGACGATCAAAATCCAACCATAAGGCGGATGGCTCGGTTGCGGGCTTCCATTGGATGATGGCTCGTTGCATCGGGTATTAAAGATAATCGCTGTTGCGGGAGTTGGCACTGGCAATCTATGCGCGGCAGTATAGTATGTACGGCGAATGACGCAAATGCGAAGGAGCTGAAACAAGGAATGCGCATACTATTTATGGGATCAGGTGATGTGGCGTGTCCCGCATTAGAGGCGCTGTTGGCGCATCCGGACTTTACGGTTGCGGCGGTGGTGACGCAGCCGGACCGGCCCAAAGGACGCCATCGCCGACTCGCCGCCTGCCCGGCCAAAATCTGCGCCGAAACCGCCGGTGTGCCGGTATGGACCCCGGAACGGGTCGGGGCGCCGGACGCGGTGACGGCGATCAAGGAATTAGCGCCGGACATCATTGTTGTCGCAGCCTATGGACAATATATCCCCGAATCGATTCTGGCGATTCCACCACTGG
>SKLK01000155.1 GCA_007123265.1 Kiritimatiellia bacterium | reverse complement strand
TAAACGAAGGCGGGCATGGTTTGCATGAAGTCCAGTATCGGGCGCACGACCCGCTCGACCTTAATGCTGCGCCCGGCCCAGATGCCGACGGGGATGCCGATGAACAGGGCAATCAAGGTAGACACCAGCACGAGCGCCAGCGTCTGCATGGTGCGGGACCAAAGCCCCATCCCCAAAATCAATGTGAAGCCAATTACGGCAAACAGCGCCAAACCATATTTTCGCCAGCCGGTCGCCCACCACGCGAGGGCCGTCAATAGCGCCACCATCACATAGGGGTGCGGGAACAAAAACACCATTTCAAAAAAATCAATCAGGGTGTCGACAAAACGCTCGACCCCATTGAAGAAGCCGGACCAATTGTCGGTCATCCAAGTAATCATTCGTTCAAAGTAGTCGCCAATCGGTATTGAAATCATGAGGACTCCTCCGTTTCTGAGGACAGGGCCGTCAACAGCGCCGCCCGCGTCACAATGCCGGCGAATCGGCCCTCGTCGCGCAAAACAGGAACCGGCAGATTGGACTCACCGGCCAAGGCGATAATCTCCCGCAGCGCGGCGGTTGTCGGCACGGTGGGTATATCGCGAATCAATATGGGTTCCAGCGAACGCCCCCCCTTCTTTGCTTCCGCCAGCGCATCATCGATACGCACAAAACCGAGGAAGCGGCGATCATGGTCCACCACAAACAGCGAGGAGTGATCGTTCTTCTGCATGGTCCGAATGGCCTGTTGCGGACCGTCCTTGTGGTTGGCGACGACAGGCGTCTTATGCATGATACTGCCCGCCGTCAGCACTTTGCTGCGGTCGACATTCTCGACAAAGGTGCGGACATACTCGGTGGCCGGGTTGGTGAGAATACCTTCCGGCGTATCAATTTGATCGATCACTCCGTCCTTCATAATGACGATGCGATCACCCAGCTTGAGCGCCTCATCCAGATCATGCGTGATAAAGATCACCGTTTTATGCAGCCGCGCTTGCAGTTCAATCAATTCATCCTGCATTTGGGTGCGAATCAAGGGATCCAAGGCGCTGAAGGCCTCATCCATGAGCAGGATTTCCGGATCCGTCGCCAATGCGCGGGCTAATCCAACACGCTGCTGCATGCCGCCACTCAGCTCGCTGATCCGGCTGTTGGCATAGCCGTCCAAGCCCACGACCTCGATCGCTTGCATCGACTTCTCGATCCGTTGCTTCGGTGGTGTGCCCTGAATCTCCAATCCGAAACCAACATTTTCAAGTACATTGCGGTGCGGCAGCAGTCCGAAATGCTGAAAGACCATGGAAAACTTTCGCCGCCGAATCTCGCGGAGGGCGGCAACGCTTTGATGCGCAATATCCACATCGTCTAAAAGCACTTCCCCGTAGGTCGGTTCGATCAAGCGGTTCAGCAAGCGCAACAGGGTAGACTTGCCGCTGCCCGAGAGCCCCATAATGACGAACGTCTCGCCTTGTGAAATGGTGAACTCGGCATTGACCACCGCCGGCGTGCAGCCGGTCCGCTTCAAAATATCGGCGCGCGACACCCCTTCGTCCGCCAACTTCTTGGCCGTGGAGACGCTTGAGCCGAATATTTTGTACAGCCCGCGCACCTCGATGACCGGTTGTTTGTCTGCCATCGTATTCTATCCTGGGTTTATCTGTTGATCGCGCATCAGAGATACAGATCACGCGACTCGTGTGAAGAAGGGCACGACTTGCATCGGCGACCTGATCGCCGATGCAAGTCGGCACCGAATCGAATGGATCAACTTAGAAGTAGTAGCCGAAATTGATGTTGAAACGATAATTCCAATCATCATTGGCATTGGCACCGAAGTCGCCATCGGGACCGACAAAGTAGTTGCCGTTGGACCACGCATAATCCACATAGATGTACCAACCGCCTTTGGCGATCGCCATGCCGGTGACGTTAAGGTGGCTATCGTTGAAGTCTTCGCCGTCCCGCTCGCCATCCTTGATGATGACGCTGTAATCGTTATAGAAGGTGATCGAATCGACCAAGTCGGTGTCGGGCGTCAGAGTATAGGACAGCGCGATTGACGGGATCAGCCCTTCCGAGGCGACCGGCCACGGGAAGCCATAGGCGCCCATCACAATCAAATCATCCGTGACCCCGTCCTCGTCTACCCGGTACTCGGCGTCGTAGCGGTAACTGGTCAGTTGCAACATCAGATTGAACGGACCATAGGTACTGCTGGAATGGACCGCAAACGCATAGGCATCGGAATTGGCCGCACGATCATCCTGCGCATCCAGACGGGACCATTTCGCCGACAGCCCCAGATCGGTCGAGACATCGCCGACATCGAACGAGTAAACCGCCCGCGCGTTCACTTGGTGCTCCTCTTCGTAGGCGCCCGGGATTCCGCCGGCATCTTCCGGCACCACGGCATAGGAATAGCGCACACTGTCGCTGGATATGCCACGTCCTCTGGGGACGTCCATCAAGTAGTACGCCAGATCAAATGTAAAATCACCGACTGCGCGCGTGTATTTCAAACCGACCTTCATCTGATCGGCTAAACCGACATAATAGTGTTGATCGAAAAACCAGCTATTGGCCGGACCGTAGGGCCCCACGCCAAAAGGCGCGCGATGCACACCGGCTTTAACGCGTCCGATTTGCTCATCTTCATAGCCGAGATAGCCCGTATGCAGAAAACTGTAGCCGTCGTACCAGCGATATTCGGCGGCACCAATGATACCCTCATGACTCAGGCCCAGATTAATGCGGAAGGTGTCCAGCTCGAAATTGCCTTCATCCGAACCGCGCCCGAGCGAGCCGTCTGCCGGCCGATCATAGTCGCCTTGGACAAAATTTACGCGCATGGCCCCGCCTACCGTGAGCGGTCCTACTTCAAAGCCTATTTCCGCGTGGGCAGGTGGCCCAGCCAAAATCGTTGTGAACGCCATCGTGGCAGCAAGGGTAATCGCTCGGATCCGCTGGTTTGACATCATTGCAATGTCTCCTTCCGTTAGTGGTTTCTAATTGCAGGCGCTGAGCGGCCGCATTTGCACGGCATCGGCGCCCAGATTCACCGCCCGGCAAGCTTGCACACGGGCCAACAGATGAATCGACGATGCGCCCATACTTACACATGACAGACAGGTGTCAAACATAAACCTGAAAAATTCTTGATATTTGACCCACCCACGGAACATCTCACGTGAATTATTTTCTTGCGGAATTACAACCAGCAACCGCGTCAAATGTCACTGAAACAGCAACCACGGATACCGGCAGGGGACCTTAGGGACAGAGAAACGTTGTCAACATTGACTTTTCCAACGATTGGAAAATGAGCTGAAAAATTTTCCAACGATTGGAAAAAATGACGCGAAAGTTTCCAATGATTGGAAGAACATAATGGGCATAGTTTCTCTGTCCCTAACACGGGTTGCAGGCC
>SKLK01000237.1 GCA_007123265.1 Kiritimatiellia bacterium | reverse complement strand
TGACACAGGAATTGAGTCAACAGGAGGATCTCGTCATTTCCACGGGTGGCGGCATTGTCTTGAACCCGGCCAATATCGAGGACTTTAGTCGCACCGGCCTTGTCGTCTGTCTACTCACCGACCCCAATACCATCCTCCACCGCGTGTCCAAACAAAGCCATCGACCGTTGCTGGAAGGCGATGATAAGTCCAGGAAGATTCAAGAGCTCTGGACCAAGCGACGCCCGCTATACGAAGCTATTCCTCTCTGCATCGACACGACGCATCATACCGCCGAGGATACGGCTGAAGAAGTAATCGCATTGTATATGGGCGATGCGATCTAGACGACACCCGGCGTATCAGGCCGACGCCAGCAAGGGCGCCAAAAGGTCGCGCACCCGGGCCTCTAAATCCAGCGACCGATAGCGTTGCACCCGCTCCGCCTGGCCAGCCAACACGGCCTTTCGGAAGCCTTGGCCACGAACCAGCCGATGCAGCATTTCCGCGATCCAATCGAATCGCTTTTCATGAATCAACACCCCCGCCCCATCCATCGTCTCCGGCACCGCGGCAGCGGCATAAGCCAACACTGGAACGCCCATCACCATGCTCTCGATCACAGGGATGCAAAAGCCTTCATGTTCGCTCATGCAAACGAACACGTCAGCCGCGCGGTAACAAGCGTTCAGCATCGGTTGTGGAATCGAATGCGTAAATATGACATCGCGTAGCTTCAAGTCCTTGATGATGGTCAACTGATAGGCTTGATAGGATTCCATGCCGGCATAGGACCCCGCCAAGATCAAGCGCGATACCGGGTCCACAGACTGCTGATAATAGTGAAACGCGTACAGCAAGTCCTCAATCCGTTTGTTGGGCACACAACGGCCAACAAACAGGATATTGGTTTTATCATCTTGCAACGCCTTCAACTGCCGTCGATCGATCTCGCGTTCCAACTTTTCTAAATCCAGAACCAGCGGCAGCACCTCTACCTGCGAAAATCCCATCGCCACCAACTCGTCGGCGTTATAGCGGCTATCGGCCAGGTTTACATCAGCGACCCCGGCCAGTTGCCGCGCTTGCTCACGGCCTTTCGCCAGATTCGACGCGACCTCCTCCTGCACACCGCGGAAATAACCGGGCGGCGTGATGTTGTGATATAGAATCACCTTGCGCCCCGGTAGCTGCGGGAACAGATCATTCACCAGCGAACCGATGGATAAATGCAATAACACGATATCCTCGGGACCCACGCGGTCACGGGCCAACTGAGCGTCCAAAGCGTCCCCGCGCAATTCAGGCAGGATCCGCTTGGACTCCGCAAAGATCTCGGATGAGTAGCCCCAAGATCGAAAGAGATCGCGCAGAACGATGGCTTCGTTGCTAATTGCATCGCCTTTGCTGAATCCAGCGACTAGTTGATGAATTCCCCTCATGCAGGCGGAGCATACGCGAACGCGATTAAGCGTGTCACTCCGTAAATCCATGATCAGTGACAGGCTTGAGCAAGACCCGATGGTATGCCATGGTGCACCGGTGCAAAGAGAGTCCGAAACAATGCAACGAGTATCTCCATGAAGAATAAGCCCCCCCTGCGGACTATTTGGTTGGCGCGGCATGGCGCCCGTCAGGATTCCATGTATCCGGGCTGGCGGCATACGGCCGAGCGCCCCGATGATACGCCGTTGGCGAAAGAGGGGCACCAACAAGCCCGGGAAACCGGTCAATTCCTGCGCCAACAGGGCGGTGTAGATGTCATTTATACATCTCCGTTTCTGCGGGCGGTGGAGACAGCCGGTAATGTAGCCGAGATTCTTGACGTACCCATCCGCATCGAACCGGGCTTATGCGAAGTACTGAACCCTGATTGGTTTCAAACCAAGCCCGAATGCCTTTCGCCGGCGGATTTGGCCGAACGATACCCATGGATCGAACTGCATTATGTCCCGCGCGTTCATCCCACCTACCCGGAGTACGAGGCCCGGGGCGACGTAAATGAACGGTGTCGGAAGACGGTCCACGCCTTGCTGGAAGACACATGGGAACGATCCCTGTGGGTGGGTCATGGCGCATCTGTGGGCGGCGTTGCCTGGGCGCTGACCGGTCACACCGAACATGTCTGCTGCCAACTCTGTGGTCTAACGGGCTGGAAAGGCACACCGAATCACTGGCAGCCCATTTATTCCGGGGTCGATCATCTTTCCATCACCGAAGACACGCTGAAGGGTTGATCCCTCCCGTTCACGCGAGGCACGTGCGCTTGTTCCAATGGCAGGTGCGTGCTACAAGCACGGGGATGAACACACGAATCACACGGTCTCCCCGGACGGCGGCGGCCATTCTGCGCAAAGGGGGCGTCGTGGCGTTTCCGACCGAAACGGTCTATGGACTGGGCGCGGATGCATTCAACGCCCAAGCCGTGCAAGCCATATTCCACGCCAAAGAACGACCGGCGGATAATCCGTTGATCGTCCATATTGCCGATTTATCGCAACTGGAGCGGGTAGCGCTTAGCGTGTCACGCACCGCCCTCCGGGCGATGGACCAATTCTTTCCCGGCCCGCTAACCATCCTATTCCCGCGCCATCCCGACGTGCCACGCCTGGTAACAGCGGGACTGGATACGGTCGGGGTCCGCTTTCCCAGCCATACGGTGGCCCAGGTTTTTTTGAGGGAATGCGCCGTCCCGGTCGCAGCGCCTTCCGCCAATCGTTCGGGACGCCCAAGTCCCACGACATGGCAGGCCGCAGTGGAGGAGTTGGACGGACGCGTGGACGCAATATTGAAAGGCGGCGCATCACCAATCGGACTGGAATCCACCGTACTGGATTGTACACAGTCGCCGCCGGTCATTCTCCGTGAAGGCGCGATATCGCTTGAGCAACTACGAGCTTTCTGGCCCACCATGCGAACGGCTCCCCCGACCGAGCATCCCGGACCGGCTCGCAGCCCCGGCCTACGCTACCGGCACTATGCACCGGCTGCGCGCGTCTGTGTGATTCCGGGTCCGGCTGCACTGCCCCCCGAACAGGCCAGTAGGGCCGCCTACATTGGGTTGGATGCGAGCGGCTTTCCAACGAAACCCAAGCGACTGCGACGTTGTCGAGATGTCACCGAATACGCCCGCGCATTGTTCCGGTTTTTTCGTCAATGCGAAAAGCAAGGGATCACGCACATTTATTGTCAACGCGTGCCCCAACACGGACTTGGCAGAGCGTTGATGGATCGTATAGAGCGGGCAACCACCCCGATCATGAGGGGAAATTGAACATCTCGTTCGTTGACAGTTTTGTGAATGCGCGGGATAGTCGCAGGGACCTAAACCAAAGTGGATAAGGTATCGTTGTGCCGATTCGCAAACCTATGCATAAGGAACAGCAGGAACTTCGCACGATCGCGGAGGCGATCCCCTTTAAGGTTATCGAACTGTCAGCCTTCCGCAAGCGCACCTTCACGCCGGAACGCATCCGGCAACCGCGCAGTTATACTGCTCCCGAAGGCAATTTACAGGCCGTGGGCCGGTTCTTAATGGAGCGCGGCACCGTAGAGCTTTTAAGCCCGGCGCAGGTGGAGGCCTTGTTCACGGAAATGCACTGGTGCGGCTATCAAATCCTCAAACTAGCCAACAAACGATACGCCCGTCCCGGTCCTCGGCGCGAGGCTTTGGTGCAAGCACGGCGGCTGGTCTCTCAAATAGAGTCAGCAGAAGAAGAACTGTTTATTGCCAACCGCCGCTTGGTCGTGAGTTGTGTTAAACCGTTCTTTTGGATTGGTCAGGTTTGGATCGGCGACTTTTTACAGGAAGGCTCGCGCGCGCTTTCCAACGCCATCCGGAAATTCGACTTTACCCGTGGCACGCCCTTTTATGCCTATGCCCAACGCTCGATCCAGAACCGGCTGCGCAACTTCTTTCGCGATCATGTACGTTCCGGCAGTTTAGGTTTGAGGCCCACGGCTGAAATGACCGCCATCATGGAGGTCCTAGCCCGCGTAAAGGAAGAACAAGCGCCCGAACCCGACAATGAAACATTGGCCCGTTTGGCTGGGGTCCCGGTGGAGCGTGTCGCCAAGATTCGCCCGTTCGTGCGCCAATGGGAAAACACCCCGGTCCCTCCCGTTTCCCTCGACGCCATGCTCGGAGACACCGAGGCCACTATGTACGATTATGTCGAGGGCGTAGGCGCCAACGACGCGCCGGACGCCGCGCAGAAAGGTGAAATTTGGCAGGCGATCGACCGCCTCAGCGAACGGGCCAAATACATTATGGAATTGCGCTTTATCGAGGGCCATACGCTCGAGGAAACCGGCCAAAAACTAAGTTTGACACGGGCGCGAATCAAACAGATTGAAGATGAATCCCTGAAGAAAATTCGCTCGATGCTGAAACGAAGCCAGCCCGGTGAGTAGAAAGGTGTACGAATGTCATTGAGGGTGTGCGTACTGGCTAGCGGCAGCTCGGGGAATTGCACGTGGATTGCCTCGGATCAAACCGCTATTTTAATTGATGCTGGCCTCAGTGCGCGTCGGACAGAGGAACGACTGGGAGGCCTCGGCACCTCCGTGGCCAACGTGCAGGCTATCTGTGTCAGCCACGAACACCAGGACCACACCGTCGGTTTGCGGGTCCTCCACCAGCGGCATCGCTTGCCGCTCTTTGCCAATGCGGGTACCGTCGACGCGTTGAAACGCCAGCCCGCCTTAGCGGATTTACCCTGGAACCTCTTTAGTACGGGCCACGGCTTTGCGGTTGGCGACTTGCTGATTGAACCTTTTTCGGTTCCTCACGACGCCTATGACCCCGTTGGCTTCATTGTCCGATGCGGCACGGCGCGCGTCGGTATCGTGACGGATATGGGTATGGTCACGTCCTTGATTCGTGAACGGTTGCGTCATTGTCAGGCCTTGGTGATTGAGGCCAATCACGATGAAATGATGCTGCAAACGGCGGCGCGTCCCTGGTCCCTAAAGCAGCGCATTCGCGGTCGACAAGGGCATTTATCCAATCAAGCCGCCGCCAGTTTGTTGGCCGAGATCGCCCATATGGGACTGCAACAGGTCTACCTCGCCCACCTGAGCGAAGACTGTAACCGGCCCGAGTTGGCTCAAGCATCCATTACCGACGCGCTGGCACAAGCAGGTCAACCCCATGTCCGGGTTTGCCTGACGTATCCAGATCGTCCCAGCGAGGTGTGGCACGGCACCTCCGCCTCCTGCGCGGCTACGGGATCGGCGACGTGACCTGAGAGCCGGACCTGGAGCCCGGTGATCGAGCCATTTATTTGAGCATCCGCTTGAGGATCGCCGGGGACAACCTCTGCCTGCAGCGAGCCCCACACTTCGCGAAGTGTGGGCAGCCGGCTGCGTGCAGGAATGTGCGCAGGGACTGGCAGACAAGCGTGGGGTCCAGAGGCCGTTTGGCGCTCGCCTTAGCGGCGTCAACCTGGACCCTTCTCTGGCTATTAAGTTTGACGCTGAATGGGCATTATGACAGCTTCATGCAGCAACTGCGCGGCGCACTGGACGAAGCGATGCCTCCGGTGCATGGCGTGCAATGAAAGGGATGAATCGATGGCGAAAGTAGTTCTCGAGCACGTATATAAAATCTATCCGGGCAATGTCACAGCCGTTCATGACGCCAATCTCGAGATTGACGACGAGGAGTTTGTCGTTCTGGTTGGACCCTCCGGGTGTGGAAAGTCCACCACCCTGCGCATGATTGCGGGATTAGAGGAGATCACGCGGGGCGACATCTTCATCGATGGACGCAAGATTAACGATGTGCCGCCCAAAAACCGCGACATCGCCATGGTGTTTCAGAACTATGCGCTGTACCCGCACATGACCGTCTACAAAAATATGGCGTTTGGCTTGAAGCTGCGCAAGTTCCCCAAGGATGAAATCGACCGACGCGTCCGCGATGCCGCCGATATTCTGGGCATTGGCGAATTGCTCGAGCGCAAGCCGAAAGAGTTGTCCGGCGGCCAGCGCCAGCGGGTGGCTGTGGGTCGCGCCATTGTCCGCAAACCCAAAGCGTTTCTGTTTGACGAGCCGCTATCCAATCTCGACGCAAAAATGCGGGTGCAAATGCGCACCGAAATCAGCAAGCTACACACGCGGCTGGCCGCCACGATGATCTATGTGACCCACGATCAAGTCGAAGCCATGACCATGGGCGACCGTATCGTGGTCATGAAAGACGGCCTGATTCAACAAGTCGCCCCGCCGTTGGAGCTGTATGATCAACCGGCGAATATGTTTGTGGCCGGCTTTATCGGCAGCCCGCCGATGAACTTTTTCGAGGGGCGAATTGAACAGCGTGACGGGGCCTGCTGGTTCATTGAAGACCACTTCCGGGTGAAGTTGGATGATAACGCCGCGAAACGAATGGTCTCGCGAGCCGGACAACTCGTGGTGTTCGGGATTCGGCCAGAGGATATTAATGATGCGGTGTTTGTCTCCCAACCTAAACCCGAGCATTGCATACAGGCCCGGGTCGAAGTCGTGGAACCAATGGGGGCCGAGGTCTTCATCTACTTGAACACCGGACGCCATGCCTTTATCGCCCGTGTCGATGGTCATGACCAAGCGGAAGTGGATCAGCAGTTGCAGTTGGTGCTCGACATGAAGAAGGCACACTTCTTTGATCCGTCGACAGGGGAGGCATTGGTCTGACACACACACCGTCGCCTAACGCGACCCAGGACCCGACAGGCTTATGTTTCTCCAGATTTTCAGTGTAGTTTTTGTCATTGGCGTAGCATTCGCCTTGTTAACCTTGGCCGCAAGTTTTCTGCGTTTTCAGTGGATGACGCAACGGTTGCACGAAGCCGCCGAGGAAGAAGTGGGTCCATTCGGCAAATTCCGCCTAAAAGTCGTTGAGGCGCTCGGCAGTCTCCATCAAACCCCGGCACCCTTTTCCATCCTGTTTGTGGAGCCTGTCTGGCCCCATGCGATTAACCCCGCCACCGATTCAACGGCGATACAGGAAGCACGGCGATTGCTCGATAGCCGCTTGCAAGAAGGCCTGCGCGCGACCGACACTGTCATTGAATTGCCGGATGAAAAGTGTTGGGCGATATTGGGCGAGTTTGGCCGCAGCCCAGCCAATGCCATTGTCCAACGCCTCAACGAGCAAGCGGAAAAGAAATCCTTGCGCCTCGCCTCCGGTCAGTTACTGCGAGTTCCATGGCGCATCGGCATGGTCCACTACCCGGAACATGGGCCGCGCGCCGACGCCTTGATTGCGACCGCGCGCACAGCTATGGAATCGGCCCGAAACAAGGCTTCGGCAGCTTGTGTTGTTCCCCCCCTACCGCCCGAGGCCCCGTCCGAGATAGGCGATGATTCCGCTGACGCGTCCCCGCCGCCCAAACAGATCAGCAATCTCATCGATCCACTCACCGGCGTTTTGCGAGCGGAACGGCTGGGTACGGCGTTGCAGAAGCTGTTGTCCCGGCAACGCAAGGCCGGTCTAGGGGCCTCCGTGATTCAATTGATGATCGATGGCATGGACCAATACCATCGCCATTACGGCCAAGACGGGGTCGATCACATTTTAAAACGGGTCGCCGATATTCTGGCCACCGAAACACGCGAGACGGACATTTTGGCCCGCAGCGGGACATCCGGATTTGTCGTGGTGATGGATTGTCCGCCAAAGCCGACACTCGCCGCCGCGCAACGGTTAATCAACCAGATCAAGCGCTTGCCGATTCGTGTGGGATCTGTGGCATTGAAGGTCAGCGCCTGCGCCGGTGTCGCGGGGTACCCCGATCATTCCGGGTATCCGCGTGAACTGCTGGCCTTTGCTGAAGTGGCGATGGAAACAGCGCGAAACCGGGGCCGAAGCATGGCGGTGGGCTATCAGGCCCAAATGCTGAGGCAGGAATCACGGGACGTACCCGTTGACCGTTTTTGATTCATGAGAAGGAGGCGTCGCCTAAGCCATGCAATCCAATAAGATACACCTCGGCGTGAATGTCGATCATGTGGCGACCTTGCGCCAGCAACGGGGTACGCCGTACCCGGCACCGGTTGATGCCGCCTTGCGATGCGAACAAGCCGGCGCCGATGGCATCACCGTCCACCTGCGCGAAGACCGGCGCCACATTCAGGATGCCGATGTGTATGCACTGAAGGATCAACTACGCATCCCGCTGAATCTGGAGATGGCCTGCTCGCCGGACATCGTCGCCATCGCCTTGGACGTCAAACCGGCGGAAGCCTGCTTGGTGCCGGAACGACGCGAGGAATTGACCACCGAAGGCGGCCTCGACGTCATGGGGCGACGACAGACGGTTTTTGATGCCGTTGAGCACATGCAAGCAGCCGGTATCGTCGTCAGCCTTTTCATTGAACCGGACCCCGCCCAGATCGAGTGTAGCGCCGCCTCCGGGGCCAAGGTGATTGAGCTGCATACGGGCCACTTCTGCGAGCGGAAAGGAGCGGCAGCGGCCGATGAGCTGGAACGACTAAAGGAAGGCGCGCGTATAGCTCACTCATGTGGATTAAGAGTCAACGCTGGACACGGCATTCATCTGGACAATATCGGCGCCATCCTTCGAATTCCCTACCTGCATACACTCAACATTGGCCACAGCATCGTGGCCCGGGCGGTTTTAGTGGGCATGTCCGCTGCGGTACAGGAAATGCAGGAGGCGATCGCGAGGGGGCCCACGCCATGATTGGCCCCGCCACGTCAGGCATATGGGGGTGTGGCGTTGATTTGATCGAAATCAATCGGATTGCAGATAGCATGGAACGCTGGGGCAACCGGTTTCTTGACCGCCTGTTTTCCGCAGCCGAACAAGCCTACTGCAGGACCCGCGGACGCCCTGCCGCACATTTTGCTGCCCGCTTCGCCGCCAAGGAGGCCGTCAGCAAGGCCTTTGGCACCGGCATTGGCCAACACCTTCAATGGCTGGATATCTGCGTGCACCGGGGGGCGGAGGACGGTCCGCCCCGGATCCAGCTCAGCGACCAAGCCGCCGCTTGGGCACGCACCATGGGCGCAGGCCCGATCCTCATCAGCCTCACGCATACCCGCGAGTATGCATTGGCTCAAGCCCTCATCTTAACCGGACGCCATCCTGCCGATGCGTCCAGTGAGACATCACAATGAAAGTCGTCACCAGTAGTGAAATGCGGGAGATCGATCGGCTGGCGATCGAGACCCACGGGGTCCGTGGCGAAGACTTGATGGAACACGCGGGTGCGGCCGTTGCGGAAGCCATCACCGAACTGATTCAACAAAAGGTATCCGGCGTCCCGCAGGTCCGTTTTCTGGCTGGCCGCGGCAACAATGGCGGTGACGCGTTTGTCGCGGCGCGCCTACTCCAGGCCAAACGGATCGCGGTGGATGTTGTACTGACCGGATCAGCGGCTGAGCTCAAAGGCGATGCGCGCATCCATTTCGACCGGATGCAAAAGCTGGGGGTGCCGACATTTGAGGTGCACACCCCGAATCAATGGAACACCTTGGACACCCAAGCGGGAGCGCCGAACGTCTTCGTGGATGGTTTGCTGGGCACCGGCACTTCGGGCCCCGCACGTGAACCCCTTGCCAGCGGCATTGCGTACTTGAACCGTGTGGCCGACCACGCAGTCGTAATCGCAATCGACCTTCCGTCCGGTCTTGATCCCGACACCGGCGTCGCCCATGAACCGACGGTGCGGGCCGATCTCACGGCCACCCTCGGGCTTCCCAAGCGAGGGTTGCTTGAAACCCGGGCGCTGGCTTACGTTGGCCGGTTGTGCGTCTATCCCCTGCCCTTCCCGTCGGCGGCCATGGATGCCATCGCTGGGACAGCGGACTGCACGGTGATCGATCCTCGCGATTGGCCGAATCGGTTGCAACGCCGCGCCCGGGACACACACAAAGGAACATTCGGCCATGCGCTGATCATCGGCGGATCACTAGACTATGTGGGTGCCATGGATCTAGCCGGGCGAGCCGCCTTGCGTGGCGGCTGCGGCTTGGTGACGCTACGGGTACCGGAACCCATCGGGCTACGAGTCGGCGGCGGCACGCCGGAATTAATCGTCCGAACGGCGGAGGCCACGGATACCGGTTCGCTGGCAAGCCGACTCGAGGCGACGTGGCGCTCATCCATCGACCAGTACGATGTAGTGGCCATAGGCCCCGGAATGACGCGGCACGAAGAAACCAGACATCTCGTCGAACAAATGGTGAGCGAATGCCCCCGCCCCCTGATTTTGGACGCGGATGCCATCACCGTGCTGGAAGGCCAATCGAAGCGACTCACACAGGCCCGGTCCCCGATTATCCTAACCCCTCACCCGGGCGAATTTGCCGCATTGACCAACCAATCCGTAGCCGACGTGCAGTCGAATCGAATCGAACAGGCGCAGCGATTCGCGACAGAGACCGGGACCACGATCATCCTCAAAGGGGCGCATACGGTGGTCGCCTCCCCCGACGCGAAAGCCGCCGTCAACATCACGGGCAACCCCGGCATGGCCGCGGGTGGTAGCGGCGATGTATTGACCGGTCTGCTGGCGTCCCTGATGGCGCAAGGTCTCGCGCCCGGTCCTGCCGCGCACCAAGCGGTTTGGTTACATGGTACCGCCGGTGATCTGGCGGCGACGCAGGTTACCGAACCGGGCCTCATCGCCTCGGACATCATTCAACATATTCCGGGTGCATGGAGAAAGGCCATGGCTTTATGAAGCGACCGCGTCACGTGGCTTGGTTGATCCTCTTGCTGACCATGCCCTTATTTTCCGGGTGCGTGTACTGGCGTTTAAACCAGTTTCGAAATCAACTCTCGGCGTTCCCCGATTTCTTCCGAATTGAAGAACGCGACTACCCGACCCTCGTCGCGGTACGGCCGATCTTGCGCCCCGACGACTTGGGTTGGCTCAGCGGACTGGCCGCTTCGTCAACGGAAACCCGGGACGGGCGCGTGGTGGAAACGTATCACTTCGTCAAGCAATACGGGCAAACAGGGGACGATGAGCAGGGGCGCTTCGACCTGATTGTGCCCTTGTTCTTTAATGAACAAGACCGGCTTGCGGAGATTCAGAGTCCCGCTCGCTTTGCCCCGATCCTGACGGAGGAAAACTTTGCCGAAGTGTTCGGTCCGATGGGCGGCGGAATAATCGAACGCAGCCGTCATGCCACCGGCTGGACGTGGGAGGAACATCGCGTGAACATACCGGTTCGCGCCGAAATCGAGGAATTCTTCGGTATACCCTTCGCTGCACGTGCGCACGAGGAGGGTACCGCCTACACGTATGTCTTTCGATTGCGAGGCAATCATGCCGTCTGGAACCCTTCCGGATGGGATCTCCATTTGTATTTTATCTTCGAGCCGGAGGAGGAGCGGGTCATTTATACCCACACCTACCTGGGTCGTCTTGCGATCGAAGTAAACTTGCGGGAGACCCAGAACCTCGTCGATATTTCCCGGCTGTAGGTTGTCGGGGGTGGTTGCTTTCCCGCGTGAAAATGGTAGCTTATCCGAAGTTTGAGAGACGGTCCACGACCATGAATTCGGACGGGTGATGGAAAGGATTTAACTATGAACGCGCGGTATATTTTGTCCTGCCTGGCAGGTATCGGCATCCTTGGTTTCAATACGGGCTGCGGGGACTCCATTCAGCGGGGCGCCGAATCCCCGCAGGACGACGCTCCTGTTGTGCAAATCACACCGGCGCCGGAAGGAGTTGATCGTGCGTTTTTCGGCGATTATTTCGTCAACGCGCAGAATGAACAGGTGGATGCCGAGGCGTTAAGCGGCAAACGAATCGGACTCTATTTTTCGGCGATCTGGTGTCCCCCCTGCCGTGATTTTACGCCCCGGTTGGTGGACGCGTACAATACGATGCGTCAGCAAGGGCAACCGTTCGAGGTCGTTTTCGTCTCCTCCGATCGGAATAATGAGGCCATGTTTCAGTATATGAACGAGTACGATATGGCTTGGTTATCGGTGCCGTTCGATGACGAGCGTCGCATGGCCATGGCCCAGCACCACCAAATCCGGGGCATCCCGAGCTTGGTTGTTGTGGATGAGCGGGGGCAAGTCATTTCGCGCCAAGGCGTTCGCGACATTCGTGCGCATGGCGCCAATGCCATTCAGCATTGGTGAGCAGGCCACCATGCCCCATCATCCCCCGCCGCTGATTGTTGCCCTGGACGTGCCCGGCTTGACCGAGGCTCAACGCGCGGTCGATCAGCTTCCCGACGAGGTAATGTGGTATAAGGTCGGTCTGGAACTGTTTACTGCCGCTGGGCCCGAGGCCATTCACTTCCTGCGCCAGGCAGGGAAACACGTCTTTCTCGACTTAAAGTTGCACGACATCCCCAACACCGTCGCCTCCGCCGTTGAAGCGGCGGCTGCGCACGATGTGCAATTGCTGACCGTTCATACCGTTGGTGGCAAGCGAATGATGGCGGCCGCTGTCGAAGCCGCCCGTAAAACGG
>SKLK01000112.1 GCA_007123265.1 Kiritimatiellia bacterium | reverse complement strand
GCCTCAACGAGCTTTGCCCAGTCGAGATCTGGGCACCAATCGACTAGGTTCTTGACTGGAGCGGGCACGGACGGCGTGGCCCGACTTTCTATCCGCCACTCCGGTGGCCGCAGCGCCCAGCGCAGCCGATCCAAATCGGCGTCCACAAGCAGTGTGCCGTGGTGCATGGCCGCCTGCCGACGCAAACAGAATGCGTTACCTGAGAATTTGAAGCCGTTCACCGCTAGACTGGTTCGATTCATACGTTCGACGTTCAATCCCCACGGTTCCAACACACGAGCAATGACGGCATAAATGGCTTCCGCATCGTAAAGCGTGCGTGGCATGAAGAAGGCGTAATTCAGGTTGCCCTCGTCATGGTACACGGCCCCGCCGCCTGAGATGCGTCGGGCCACGACCATGCCGCTGCGCAAAACGCGTGGGACGTGGCACTCCTGCCACGGATTCTGGTTCTTGCCGATCACCATGGCGTTCCGGCTACGCCAGAGGTATAGAGCGGGTGACGCTTCGGTCGCCCGATCCAATAGCAGGGATTCGGTCGCCAAATGCTGGTCAATGTCCAGTGACGCAGCGGTATAAATGCGAAAGCGCACCTTAAACGCGTTATTGACGGCCTTCGATCAATTGATCCACAACCGCCGGATCGGCGAGCGTAGACGTGTCCCCCACCTCATCGATGTGTCCATCTGCGATTTTGCGAAGGATGCGGCGCATAATTTTGCCGGACCGCGTTTTCGGCAGGGCATTCGTGAAATGAAGTTTATCCGGCGTTGCGATCGGGCTGATTTCTTCGCGCACATGTTGGACCAACGCCTTGCGTAGTTCGTCCGAGGCTTCCCGGCCAGCTTTCAGGGTCACATAACAATAGATCCCCTGCCCCTTGGTTTCATGTGGGAAGCCCACGACGGCGGCCTCAGCCACGTCGGCATGGGAAACCAACGCACTTTCAATTTCCGCCGTGGCAAAGCGGTGGGCGGACACGTTGATGACGTCGTCGATGCGGCCCAACAGCCAATAATAGCCGTCCGGATCGCGCCGGCACCCGTCGGCGGTGAAGTAGACGCCGGGGTAACGGGAGAAATAGACGTTCCGGATCAACTCGTGCTTGGCATCGCCATAGACCCCGCGAATCATGCCGGGCCACGGCCGGATAATGGTCAGGCCACCCCCTTCGTTGACATCGGCTTCCGAGCCGTCTTCGCGCAAAATGCGGGGCTCAATACCGAAGAAGGGTTTACCGGCTGAGCCGGGCTTCGCGTCCAAGGCCCCAGGCAAGGTCGTAATCATGATGCCACCGGTTTCCGTTTGCCACCACGTATCGACCACTGGGCAACGCTCACCGCCAATCACGCGGTGATACCAGATCCACGCTTCGGGATTAATTGGCTCGCCCACCGTGCCTAGCAAACGCAACGAAGAAAGGTCATGCTTATTCGGCCATTGATCGCCCAACCGCATCAACGCGCGAATAGCGGTAGGCGCCGTGTAGAAGATGTTAACCTTGTATTCCGCGATCAGTTGCCAGAACCGATCCGGTTCGGGATAGGTCGGCACCCCCTCAAACATGACACTGGTGGCCCCATTGGATAAGGGGCCATAGACAAGGTACGAATGGCCCGTCACCCAGCCAATGTCCGCCGTACACCAGAAGATGTCCTCGTCGTGATAATCAAAGATGTATTTGAATGTCAGATGGGCATGCAACAAGTAGCCGCCCGACGTGTGCAGTACCCCCTTGGGCTTGCCGGTGCTGCCGCTGGTGTAGAGGATGTAGAGGGGATCCTCCGATTCCATCGGTTCCGGCTCGCAGGTCGCGGTGATCCCATCCGCGGCTTCAACCTCGTGCCACCAGAAATCCCGCCCCGGGGCCATGGACACCTCGAGGTTGGCGCGGTTGAAGACGATCACGCGCTCCACAGACGGTGTGGCCGTAAGCGCCTGATCCACTTTCTTTTTGAGTTCGATGGTTTTGCCGCCATGAAATCCGCCATCGGCGGTAATCACCATATACGAGCCGCAATCTTCGATTCGATTGCGCAAGGCATCCGCACTAAACGCGGAAAAGACCACCGAATGAATGGCCCCGATGCGGGCACAAGCCAGCATGGCGATCGGCAGTTCGGGAATCATCGGCATAAAAAGTGTGACCGTGGTGCCTTTCTTGACGCCCTGTTGTTTAAGGACATTAGCGAACCGGCACACCCGTTCGTGTAAATCCTGATAGGTCAACGTTTGCTTTTCATCGGCGGACTCGCCTTGCCAGTAGAACGCCACGTTGTCGCCCTGCCCGGCCGCCACGTGCCGGTCGAGGCAGTTGGCCGATACGTTGAGTTGTCCCCCTTTGAACCATTCCACATAGGGCGCTTCCGTTTGGCCGATAGATGAAAAATCGCTCTGTACCACCTGATCCCAAGGCCGCATCCATTCCAGATGCTCGGTGGCCATGCGTCCCCAGAACGCGTCTGGATCCTGAATGGATTCGCGATAAAGTTTTTCGTATTCAGCCGGACTCTTCACATGGGCCGCCGCGCGAAAAGCCTCGGCGGGCGGAAATGAACGGCCTTCCTTCATCAAGGACGAAATATCATGCGACATAGCCAACCTCCCGTTTGGTTCGTTTGCTTCAGGGTTGGACTATAAAAAGGCGCGGGGTCATTGTCCAATCAAAGAGAAACCAACAAAAGGACTGGTCAGGGACGTGCGCATACCTCATACTAGCGCCATCGCCAGAGGCAGGAAAGGAAGAGAAAATGAACAATACCATATCCCCAGAGTTTATTCGCCGCATTCCCAAAACCGATCTGCATGTGCATTTGGACGGATCCTTGCGGATTCCCACGCTGATTGAGCTGGCCCAGGAGGCGGGTGTGGAGTTGCCGGCCAATGATGAAGCGGGCTTGAAGAAGGCGGTCTTCAAAGAATCGTACGCCAGCCTGCCGGAATACCTACAAGGCTTCGCCTATACCTGTGCCGTTTTGCAGACCGCACCGAATCTGGAGCGGGTCGCGTATGAGCTTGGCCAGGACAATATCGAAGAAGGCGTGCGTTATGTGGAGGTGCGCTTTGCGCCCCAACTGCATACGCGGGATGATTTTCCTATCGCCGACGTAGTCGCCGCGGTCGCGAAGGGCATGGACCGGGCAAAAGCAGAACACAATGCCAGCGACGCGGTACAAACCGGTGAAGACATTCCGTTCGAGTACGGCATCATCATTTGCGCGCTGCGCTCGTTTAATGAACATATGTCGGACTATTACCGCCGGATATTGGGCATCATGTCGTATGCCAAGAAGAAGGACGTCTTCGCGGCTGCCTCACTCGAGATCGCGCGGGCGGCCGTGGCGATGGCGCAGCGGGACGGGTTGCCCGTGGTGGCCTTCGATCTGGCCGGCGAAGAAGCCGGGTATCCGGCCGATGACCACCACGAAGCCTTCGGCTACGCGCACAAACATTTCCTGCGCAAAACGGTGCATGCGGGAGAAGCGTACGGTCCCGAATCTATCTTCCAAGCGATCACCGACTGCCATGCCAACCGCATCGGACACGGGACGTTCTTGTTTGCCGAAGACATGATTAACAATCCCGCGATTGAAGACCCGGCTATGTACACGCGTTTGTTGGCGGAATATATCGCCAGCCAACGCATCGCCATTGAGGTCAACTTAACCAGTAATCTGCAGACCACGCCATCGATCAAATCGGTGGCGGATCATCCGATCAAACAAATGCTGGAGCACAACCTGTCCGTTTCGATTTGTACCGATAACCGGCTGGTCTCCAGCACCACGGTAAGCCGCGAATTCGAGATACTGGTCAAGGAGTTGCCGGTCACACCGCAACAATTCCGCAACCTCGTCATTTCCGGCTTCAAGGGCAGCTTCTACCCCGGCAGCTACAACGACAAGCGCCGGTACGTGCGTCAGGTGATCAACCGGTACGAAACCCTGGAGCGCGAACTGCTGCGATGACCCGGAACGGTGGGCTAGACTCGTTCATGGCTGCGTTTCCGCATGAAGCGCTGACGTTTGATGACGTGACGTTGGTGACCCAGTATGCGGATTTCCTGCCGCATGAGGCGGATTTAAGGACCGCGCTCACGGCGACCATTCAACTGCAGATCCCTTTCATCAGCGCGGCGATGGACACGGTCACCGAAACGGACATGGCCGTCGCCATGGCCATGGCCGGCGGCATCGGCGTGATTCATAAGAATCTTTCTCCCGAGCAACAGGCTGAAATTGTACATGCTGTAAAAGTTCATTTGAACGGCTTGATCATGGATCCGGTCACATTGCGCGATGACCAGACGCTGGACGATGTCCAGGCATTGCGGCGATCCCGCGGATTGAATTTCAGCAGTTTCCCGATTCTGGATGCCGAGGGGCGTCTGGTTGGCCTCTTGACCTCGCGTGATGTCAAGTTCGCCCGTGATCCGCACCTGCCGATCCGCGACGTGATGACGACCGGGATTATTTCCGCGCCGAGTCATACCACCATGCGCGAAGCCTACGGCATTATGCAGGCGAACCGGATCGGCAAGCTGCCCCTGGTGGACGATGGCCGGCTGGTGGGCCTGTACAGTTATACCGATGTCCATTCGCTGATCGAAAATGATCAACCACTGATTAATCGTGACGGCCAATACCGTTTGCGTGCTGCGGCGGCCATTGGTCCCGGCGATCATGAACGGGCGGAAACCCTGATTGCCGCCGGCGTGGACGTGTTGGTGGTGGATACGGCGCATGGCCACAGCAGTGGCGTGATCGAAATGACGCGCTGGCTCAAGAAGCGCCATGCCGACCTACAGGTGATCGCCGGCAATATCGCCACGGCCGAAGCCGCCGTGGCCTTGCGGGACGCCGGCGCCGACGCCGTTAAAGTGGGGATTGGCCCCGGCTCCATTTGCACCACGCGCGTGGTGGCTGGCGTGGGCATCCCGCAACTGAGCGCGATTTACGAATGTGCAGCGGCCTTGCAGAACTCCATCCCCGTGATTGCCGATGGTGGCATACGCAGCTCCGGCGACGTCGCCAAAGCCATTGTCGCCGGCGCCAATGCGGTCATGATGGGCTCTGCCCTGGCTGGAACCGAGCAAAGCCCCGGCGAAAAAATGATCTATCAAGGCCGGCAATATGTCGTGTACCGGGGAATGGGCAGCTTGGACGCGATGAAAAGCCGGGCGGGAAGCCGCGAACGTTACGGCCAAAGTGAAGCCCGCGAAGATGAACTCGTACCGCAAGGCATTGAAGGCATGGTCCCCTTTGCCGGATCCGTGGAACAAGTGTTGAGCTTATACGCGGGTGGACTCCGTGCCGGCATGGGCTATTGCGGCTGCCGCACTATCGCCGATATGCAAGCGAGAGGCCGCTTCAAAAGGATTTCACCGGCGGGGGTGCAGGAGGGCCATGCCCACGATATCACCATTACCAAGGACGCCCCGAACTACCGGTCGCGGGCCTAACCCTCTAAGGGGGCATGGGGCTTCAGCGGCTGCCGGCTAAGCTCCCCCCCTTACGACTCCGGGCCGACGTCAATCACGCTGGGATCGTAATCCTCCGGTGGTTCGAAGCCCAACAACTTCAGGCTCGTCGCCGCCAAACTCGTGATCCCCAACGGTTGCTCGTGCTCAGCCAGGCGTGCATTCGCAACGCCGCTCGGATCATACACATAAAACGGAACGGGATTCAGCGTGTGCGCGGTCTTTGACTTCAGCTCGCCCGTGCGCTTGTCCACGGCCGGTTGCCCGGTCTTTTTATCAATCGCATACATTTCATCCGCATTGCCATGGTCCGCCGACACAATCAAAATCCCTTCGGCCGCCTCGACGGCCCGCATCAAACGGCCAATCCCCAAATCCACGGCCTCGACGGAAATCTCCACCGCAAGCAAGTCCCCCGTATGGCCAACCATATCCCCATTCGGATAATTAATGCGGATAAACCGGAAATCACCGGATTCAATCGCCTCAATAGCGCCATCGGTGATCTCCGCCGCCTTCATCCATGGACGTTCATCGAAAGAAACGCGATCGGACGGAATCTCGACATACGTTTCCAGTTCCTGGCTGAATTTCCCGCTGCGATTGCCGTTAAAAAAGTAGGTCACATGCCCGTACTTCTGGGTTTCGCTGATGGCGAATTGCGACACCCCGTTTTCCGCTAGATATTGGCCCAAGGTCCGGCGGATAGCCGGTGGCGAAACCAAATAGTTCTTCGGGATGTTCAGGTCACCATCGTACTGCATCATGCCGGCAAAAAATACGTCCGGTTTGGGCCCGCGATCAAATTCCGTCATCTCTTCATCGTCGAATGCACGGCTTAATTCAATCGCGCGATCGCCCCGGAAATTAAAGAGTACCACGCCATCGCCGTCCCGCACCGGCCCGACCGGTGCCCCGTCCGCCACAATCACAAACGGTGGCAGATCCTGGTCAATAATACCCTTCTTCTCTTTACGCGCCGTTTCGATGGCCTCTGCGGCCGAGCTGAATTCGCGGCCTACACCGCGCACGTGCGTGTCCCAGCCACGCTTTACCATGTCCCAATCGGCATTGTAACGGTCCATCGTAATCTTCATGCGTCCGCCACCTGAAGCAATCCGGGCATCGACCGCCCCGTCCCGCAACTCGGCCAGAGTCGCTTCAATGCGCTCCACATACTCCAAGGCCGAAGTCGGGGGGACATCGCGTCCGTCCAGCAAGATGTGCAACCGGATCCGTTTGACGGATGATGACGCCGCCTCCCGCAAGAGGGCCTCGATCTGATCCATGTGACTATGCACATTGCCGTCGGACAGCAAGCCGATGAAATGTAAGGTCCGGTCCGGGGCTTGGCAGCGTTCGACTAGGGTTTTCCACGTGTCCCCGTCAAACAATCGTCGCGACGCAATCGCTTCGTTGACCAAGCGGGCACCTTGCGCGAAGACGCGCCCCGCGCCAATGGCGTTGTGGCCCACCTCGCTATTCCCCATATCCGTGTCGTCCGGCATACCCACAGCGGTGCCGTGCGCTTTCAGGCGACTTTTCACGACATGGGATTCCAGCCAATCCAAATGCGGCTTGCTCGCCTTCGCCACCATGTCTCCCGCATCGCCTTTACCGATGGCGACCCCATCCATGATTACTAAAACCACTGGACCGCGAGGTCCGGTGTATCCTTGAAGCTGATCCAATTTGAGCATCCTGATTCCTTTATCTTGTTAAGTCTAAATCTTTTTCCAGACATACTTGTCAAATCGAGGCGCTCAAAGTACTGATTTGACGGGAATGCGCAAGCCTTTACCGAATGACCAAAGCTTGACGGCGCACTAACTCTTGGAGATATTCCAATGATGACGACGGCCAGTACAGCGGCAGTAAAAATGATAGACATCAACGATTGCCTCCGCGAGGTAAACGATTTGATGGTGTCGGCCTTGGAAGAAACGCCCCTCAGCTTTCTCGTAAACGAATCGAAAGGCCTAATGGCTCAAGGGAAAATGCTTCGTTCCCGGCTGCCGTACCGCATCGGCCCTGTCATCGGGACCGACAACCGGACCCTTTTGCACGCGGCGGCGGCCGTCGAGATGATCCACTCAGCCAGCTTGCTGCATGACGATGTGATTGACGGCGGACTGCTGCGACGCGGCGTACCTGCTTTTTGGGTTGAGCGCGGGGTCTCCGGCGCCATTTTGCTTGGCGATATGCTGTTATTCAAGGCCTTGGACGTGATTTGCCAAGTAGAGGAAAGTCGCTTGGCGCATCCGCTCGTGCTCTTCACGGGCGAAGTTTGTCAGGCCGAGGCGGAACAAGAACTCATTTACCGCGGGCGGGATACCAAATGGGCTGACTACCTGAACATTGCCCGGCGCAAAACCGGTGCCCTCTTCGCATTTACAGCCTATGCCGCCGCCACGAATGAACCTCTGCTGCGCGAGGCGTTGAAGGAAGCTGGTTACAAGATCGGTACGGCCTATCAGATGGCCGATGATATTCTCGACGCCAAAGGCAGTGGCTCAGCGTCCGGCAAGACGCTGGGCACCGATTCCCAGCGCCAAAAGAGCACTGTATTGAATTTTATGCCGAAAGGCACCGATCCTGTCGCGTTCATTTTCGGCTTATGCGAAGACGCGCGCGTTGGCTTAAGGGCGTGGCCCGAGGTGCAGGAGGCGTGGGACCAGTATATGGAATTGGATTTGATGCCGGAGCTGAATAAGCACCTGAAGCTCATCAAAGAATGAGTATCGAATCCATTCGTCACCCGCCCGATCCACCGTGCGAAAACTGACTCGCAACACATTGCGAGTGAGCAAAGCCGGCTGATCGCGGAAAACGAGACGATTTTTTCCGTATCTGTTTGACTTTGCAGGGACGGTTTGTAGATTTCGTGAGCAGATTCACGGAGCGGCAATTTCAGACGCTGGAAGTAATTCGGGATTTGTTATCGTCAGGAAGTTTATGACGCCTATAAAAATAAGTAAGGGACTCGATATCCCCATAGCCGGAAAGCCCGCAGCGACCCTTCACGAGGTATCCCATGAAGGTGACATTGCGGTCTATCAGGAGTTTGAGGGACTTAAAGCCAAACTAAAAGTGCAGGAGGGGGATCTTGTTGAGCACGGCCAAGTGTTGTTCATCGACAAGAAACAGCCTGACCTGCAGTTCTGTTCACCTGTAGCCGGAACGGTTAAAGCGATTGAGTATGGGGCGCGCCGGGCCCTCTACCGCGTGATCATCGAGCCGTCTGCTGGTGATCAACCCGTTACTTTTAATCGCTACACGCTTGACCAATTGCGGGGAATCGGCCGCGACGCTGCGTTAGAGAACTTGCTGGCCTCGGGCTTGCTCAGTTTGATTCGGCAGCGTCCCTTCTCCCGGATTGCCGATGCTTCAGTGACCCCGAAGAGCATCTTTGTCAATGCGATGAACACCGCGCCCTTCGGCCCCGACATCAATGTGGCGGTTCAAGGACGGGAACAAGCGTTGCAGGCGGGCGTTCATATTTTGACCCAATTGACCGAAGGTCCGGTCTATTTATGTTTGGCACCGTCCGCCGCAGAGGCGGTTCGCAATCTGGACGGAGCGGAAAAGCATGTCTTTGAGGGTCCGCATCCCGCTGGCAATACCAGTGTCCACATTCACCATCTGGACCCGATGCTACCCGCCGACCAAGTTTGGAACGTGAAAGCCGTGGACTTGATTCGCATTGGCGAGCTTTTCCTTAACGGAACCTTGCCCACCACGAGTGTCGTGTCCTTGGCCGGTCCCGGTGTACAGGAAACGGCGCGGGCCCACTATCGCGTGCCCATCGGCATGCCCCTGTCCGCCCTGCTGGATGGAAAACTGGAATCCGGCGAACATCGGATTGTCAAAGGCAATGCACTGGCCGGTGTTGCGATGAAATCCGCCGAACATGTCTCGGCCATAGAATCAGCGTTGACCATTATTCCGGAAAGCGAAGAACAATATTTTATGGGCTGGCTGGCCCCCGGCATCAACAAGTTAAGTGCCTCACGAACCTATTTGTCGGGATGGAACGGGCACAAGCGCGAATGGAAGTTGACGACCCTGTTGAATGGCAGTTACCGGTCGATGGTCTTCACCGGCCTCTACGACAAATATGTGCCGCTCAATATTCTGGTGGATTATCTCGTGCGAGCAGTATTGGCCCACGATACCGACGAGGCGATTAGTTTGGGAATTTTGGAAACCGATCCGGAAGATTTTGCTCTCTGCTCCTATGTATGTCCTTCCAAAATGGACATTTCGGGCATCATCAAGCAGGGGCTGGCCGAAATTGAGAAGGAAGGCATTTGATGAAATTTCTTTTGAAGCGATTGCACAAGAACCGGCATCTATACGAGCCGGGCGGCAAGCTGGAAGCCCTGTTTCCGCTTTACGAGGCACAGGAGACCTTTCTGTTTACACCGCCTCATCAAGCCAAAGGCGCGCCCCATGTGCGGGATGGACTTGATCTCAAGCGTGCGATGATGACGGTTATCTTTGCTTTGATCCCCCCCACCCTCTGGGGCATTTACAACGCCGGACTACAATACAACGTGGTCAACCAGATTGAGAATGCCAGCACCATGACCCACTGGATTCAGGGGGCCATGATCGTCATGCCGATCATTTTGGTCTCCTATATTGTTGGTGGTATCATCGAAGTTGCCTTCTGCATTATCCGCAAACATGAAGTAAACGAGGGTTTTCTCGTCACAGGGCTGCTATTTCCGTTGACCTTGCCGCCCACGATCCCGCTTTGGCAAGTCGCCGTTGGTATCGCCTTTGGTATCTTGATCGGCAAGGAAATCTTTGGTGGCACCGGCTTTAACGTATTGAATCCGGCCTTAACCGCCCGCGCTTTCCTCTTTTTCGCGTATCCGGCCCAAATTTCAGGCGATGCCGTCTGGACCGTGGTCAAGGCCGATAACGTCATAGACGGATTTACTGGAGCCACCCCGCTGGCCGTCGCCGCCGCCACGCCGGCGGGCGCATCCGTGATTGACGCCTTAAATGAGGCAGGTTTCTCGTGGAGCACGATGTTCGGCGGGGCCATTGGCGGCAGTATCGCCGAAACCTCAGTCATTCCCATTCTGCTCGGTGCCGCCCTGTTGATCGCCATGGGCATTGGCGCTTGGCGAATCATGGCCGGGGGTGTCATCGGCCTCACCATCGCCGCCAGCTTGATGAACCTCCTGCCGGCGGACAATTTTTCGCCGTTTACCCAACTCCCTTTCTATTATCACATGGTGATGGGCAGCTTCCTGTTCGGCATCGTGTACATGGCCACCGATCCCGTCTCCGCGGCCGCCACAAATACAGGCAAATGGATTTACGGGATACTGATCGGCGTGCTTGCCATCATTATTCGTGTGGGCAATCCCGCCTTTCCTGAGGGGGTCATGCTGGCCATCCTGTTTATGAATGTGATGGCGCCGATGATCGATCATTACGTGGTTCAGGGCCATGTCCGCAAGCGCCGGGCCGATATCGAAGCAAGGAGATTGAGCTATGCAAAAGGCTGATCGACAACTGATCACATTTGCCCTGACCATTTGTGTCACCTGCAGCGTGTTGCTATCGGCCATTGCCGCGGGCCTGAAAGAGCGGCAAGAGCGGCAAGTTGAGCTGGACCGCAAAATGAATGTTCTCATCGCTTTCGGCGTGGATACGCGCGACGCCGAAACGGGTCGCCGGATCTCGGCCGAGCGGGTGGAACAATATTTCAGCGAACAGATTCGGGAAGTCGTGCTGGACGCGGAGTCGGGCCGAGAAATTGCCCCCGAAGATGTGGACTTGGTCGCAATTCGTGAGAAGAGGCAGTTGCCGCTCTTCAAGTGGGAAGAGGACGGCGAAGTGCAAAAGTACGCATTCCCCACTTCCGGCCAAGGTCTATGGTCAACGATTTACGGATTTCTCGCCTTGGAACGCGATCTTGCCACCATCGCTGGCATCACCTTCTTCCGCCACGGGGAAACGCCCGGCTTGGGTGGTGAAGTGGATCGAAGCTGGTTTCAAGAGCAATTTGTGGGCAAACGTTTATTGGATGACGACGGTGCGCCGGTGCGCTTTCAAGTGGTGAAGGGCGGCGTGGAAAATCGGTACCCCGATGGAAACGAGCACGCGGTGGACGGAATCAGCGGGGCGACAATTACCGGTGACGGCGTGGCGCGATTCGTCACCGAAGACTTTAGGCGCTACAACAAATTCTTTGAGACCATTCGGGGATCTTGATTCCGTACGAAAACGACTTGAATTCCCGAATCTTTGATTTATCGATTCCATAGGTGGGGGACAGCAAATGGCTACAGCAAAAAAGATAATTTCGGATCCGCTTTCCGACAATAATCCAATCACCATTCAAGTATTGGGTATCTGCTCTGCGCTGGCGGTTACGGTGCAAATGGAAACGGCATTTGTCATGGCCTGCGCGTTGACCGCAGTGTTGACCTCCTCCAACGTGATCATCTCGCTGTTGCGCAACCACATCCCCAGCCGCATCCGCATGATTGTCGAGGTTTCCGTGATCGCCTCCCTCGTGGTTATCGTCGATCAGGTCTTGCGGGCATACCTCTTTGAATTGAGCCGCCAGCTCAGTATTTTTGTCGGCCTGATCATAACCAACTGCATCGTCATGGGTCGGGCGGAAGCCTTTGCGATTCAAAATCCGCCGGGTAAATCCTTCATGGACGGCCTCGGGAATTCGCTGGGATACAGCGTCATTCTTCTGCTCGTCGCCTCTGGACGTGAGATCCTTGGCAGCGGAACGTGGTATGGGCTCAACGTGTTGCCGCAAAATTATTTGGGCAATGGACTGGCTGTTTTGGCTCCGGGCGCGTTCTTGATTTTAGGCGTAATCATTTGGGTTCAACGCACTGTCACCAACAATTTCAAAGACGATTAAGGGAAGCTAGCCATGTATTATCTTAGTCTGGCCATCGAAACGATCTTCATTAACAACATCATCCTGGCCTACTTTCTAGGCATGTGCTCCTTTTTGGCGTGCTC
>SKLK01000130.1 GCA_007123265.1 Kiritimatiellia bacterium | reverse complement strand
CCTCCACGGGGCAGCCATCCACCAACAACGCCAATGGCGCAGCCGCCACCTCCTGTCCCTGAAAGGTAACGACCATCTTGGGCTCGGCCTCAATTGTGCCGATCCAGCCGTAATCGAGCGGATACCGATTGAGGATCTCCTCGGCCAACGCTTGGCGCTCGGGCGGCACCGTCGCCAACATCCGCTCCTGGCTTTCGCTCAGCAGGATCTCCTCCGCCGTGATGCCAGGCGCCCGCACGGGTACGGCATCTAAATCCACTCGAATCCCCAAGGAGCTGTTATGGGCTATCTCCGAGGTTGAACACGTGATGCCGGCTGCGCCCATATCCTGCATCGCCGAGGGGACCCCGCTACGGATCAATTCCAAGGTCGCTTCCATGATCAACTTGCCCATGAACGGATCGCCCACCTGTACCGCCGATTTTTGCTCCCGCGTCTCCTCGGTCAAGTTCAGCGATGCAAAGATCGCCCCGGCAATACCGTCGCGACCGGTCTTGTTACCGAAGTAGAGGACGCGGTCGCCCACCTGCGCGGTGGACGCCTTCAACACATGATCGGGATGAAGTTTGCCTACGCACACGACATTCACCAAGGGGTTGTCGGTGTACCACGGATAGGACTGGTATTCGCCGCCGACCGTCGGGATGCCGGTGCAGTTGCCATAATCGGCGATCCCGTCCACGACATGTTCCGCAATCCATTTGCCACGGTGACTGCGGATATCAAAGTGCAGCGAATTCAGCAAAGCGATCGGCTCCGCGCCCATGGTGAAAATGTCACGCAGGATCCCGCCCACACCCGTCGCCGCCCCCTGATAGGGAACGACGGCGGAGGGATGATTGTGCGATTCGATTTTGAACGCGATCGCGAGCTGATCGTGAATGCGAATAATGCCGGCGTTCTCGCCCGGCCCCGCCAGGACGTGATCCCCGGCCCGCGGCAGTTGACGGAGAAAGTGGCGCGAATGCTTGTACCCACAATGCTCACTCCACATCGCGCTCACCATCGCCAGCTCCGCCGACGTTGGCTCGCGGCCCAAACCGGTCAATAGGGCTTGTTTTTCACGCGGATTCAAAATCCGGTCAATCAGCATCTTCATACCAGCAGGCTCTCCCAAAATCGTTTACCATCCTGCCCCCGATCCCACGGCATGGAGCGGCGCTCCGGATGGGGCATCAGCCCCAGCACATTGCCCGCCCCATTGGTGACACCGGCAATATTGCCAATCGACCCGTTCGGATTCGACGCGTCATCCGCTGCGCCCCGCTCGTTCACGTATTGTAGGGCGATCTGGTCATTGGCCTGAAGGGATGCGTAGGTTTCGGGGTGGACAAAATATTGACCGTATTTGTGGGCCACGGGAATGCGCAAAGGTGTCGATTCCGTTTTGCGCAGGAATGGACTACGCCGGGACACCACGCCCAACCGCACGTCACGACAAATGAATCGGCCGTCGCGATTCTTCAGCAACACGCCGGGCAACAGGCCGACCTCACAGAGGATTTGGAATCCATTGCAAATGCCGATGATCGGAGTCCCCGCTTCGGCCTGTCGTTTCAATGCCCTCGTAATCGGTGCAGTCCGCGCCATTGCGCCGGGCCGGATATAATCGCCGTAGGAAAAGCCGCCCGGAACGATAATCGCCTGCGTCTGTTTCGGAAAGGCGTCCGCTTCCGCCGAAACATAGTAGGCGTTTACATCGGGTAGCTGTTGAACGGCGGCCAAACAGTCCCGCTCACAGAGTGTGCCGTGGAAGCGCAACACCGCGATGGCTCGTGCCGATACCGTCATAGCGCCTCGATCGTCCACTCGTGAATTTCCGGGTTTGCCAACACATCCTCCGCCAGCGCACGCACCACGCGCTCGGCCTCCTCTGCGGGGACCGACTCGTTCAGGCAAATATCGTACTGTTGCGTATGCACAACCTGCTGGATATCGCTGACGCCGGACCGTTTGAGCAGGCGCTGCAACGTCTCCATTTCCGGGTCAAGCACGCCGGGTTTGATGGCGATACGGACTCGATACTTCATGTGGACTCCTTTGGGGTTTCCTTTAATTGCTGGTAGATCCATTCGTAGCGCGCCCGGGTTTGATCGATGATGGCTGGCGGCAGTTTAGGCGCAGGAGCCGAGCGGTCCCAGCCGAGTCGATCGACGTAATCCCGCACCACTTGCTTATCAAATGACTCAAACCGCCCGGCGCGCACATCCTTCTGCAACATGAACCGCGAGGAATCGGGCGTAATACATTCATCGATCAAGCGCAATTGCCCGTCGTTGGACCAGCCGAATTCAAATTTCGTATCGACCAGCACGATCCCCGCCCGTAGGCACGCGGTTGACGCCCAACGAAAGAGATCGATCGACAGCGTGCGCAACGTATGAGCGGTCTCACCTAGTACGGCCTCCATCTGGTCAAAGGTCACCGCCTCATCATGGCCCGTGGCCGCCTTGGTCGTCGGCGTGAACACTGGAGGGTCGAGCGGTGTCATGGGTGCGACTTCCGGATAATCGTTCAGGTACGAGCCGTAGGCGTAACCGCGCACCACACATTCGAACGGAATCACCTCACAGCGTTGCACGATCATCGTCCGCTCCATCCAATCCGGCCATTCGGGCAGGGCACAGGCCGCGCGCAAGGCGACGTCATCCGGGATCCAGTGGGAGGGGGCTACGTCGCCCATGCGTTGGAGCCACCATTTGGTCAGCGCCGTCAATATAACGCCTTTGCCGGGGATCGGATCCGGGAAAATCACGTCGTAGGCGGACAGGCGATCCGTTGCCAAAATCAGTAAAAGATCGGCATCAACCGCATATAAATCCCTCACTTTACCGCGATGTAAAAGCTCCACAGCTAAAACCTTTTACCTCAAAATGTGGTGGTTCAGAAAGATTCGAGACCCATATATAGTGTCATTTATAGTGGCCGTGTGAAGCTTTTTCTGAAACGGATGATCGGCTGAGGCTATTTGCTGAGCATTTCGTTCAAGAATACTCTCTCGCAAAGGCGCAAAGAGCGCCAAGCTGGATGGAAACCGAATCATATGCATCGTCAACGCTATCCCTTAATCGAATGACACCCTTTACGGTCTTGGCGGATTGGCGAGAAAAACGAACCATGCCGAGCGACTTTTCCGGCCGCTGCCGTGCCCATCCGCCAAGGTCGCCACGGGGCACAGGCTTTAACCGGTGGTGGCGCTGCGAGCCAAGGCCGGAGTGGGCTGGTCCGGCGTCTGCGCCGGTTGACTGACTGATAGTCCGGCCAAGCTATCGGGATAGATCATCCCGCGCTGCAAATTCATCCACAGCGCTGAAGCCGCTCCCAACAGGACCATGGTATAGGTATTCCAAGGCAGCGGATTGAATTGTCCCCCCACGAGAATGATCAACGCCATCATTTTAAAGGACCATCCCAAATCGGCCATCGCCGGCCACCAGCCTTTGGCGTATCGCTG
>SKLK01000097.1 GCA_007123265.1 Kiritimatiellia bacterium | reverse complement strand
GGGAACCTGATCGCGGCACCGATCGAACGCTCGGTCTAATAACTTACAGTTTCCCGGTCAACGGACTTCAAGGCGTTTGTTCCAAGGCCTCGATGCGGGCTTCCAGGCGGGCGATTTTTTCTTTCAACTTTGGTAGCCGTTGTATTTGGGCATGCAAGCGCGCCGCTTGCGCGCGGGGCGCGGCGGGGAAACCATAGACCACCGTCTTTGCGGGCACATCTTTGGTAATCCCCGAGCGGCCCTCGGCGATAACGCCGTCGCCCACGACCAAATGACCGGCTACGCCTGCCTGACCAGCCAGGATGACGTGTTTGCCAATCACGGCGCTGCCGGAGATGCCGACTTGCGAAACGATGACGGAATGATCGCCAATCACAACGTTATGTGCGATCTGGCACAGGTTGTCGATTTTGACGCCTCGCCCGATTACGGTGCGACCAAACCGCGCGCGGTCAATCGCGACCGCAGCGCCGATCTCCACGTCGTCCCCGATCTCGACAATGCCGAGTTGGGGAATCTTCGTTCGAACGCCTTCGGCATCGACGGAATACCCGAAACCGTCACTGCCAATCACCGAGCTGCTATGCACTATCACCCGTGCACCGGTACGGCAGCCTTCGCGGATGGTCACGTGCGGATAGATCAGGTTGTCGGCGCCGATGTGGGCTCCGGCACCGACAAAGACCTGGGCGACCAATCGCGTGCCTTGGTCAATCTGTGCCCCCGCCTCCACCACGCATTGCGGTCCAATATAGACATTGGCGCCCACGACCACATCGTCGGCGATGGCGGCGGTGGGATGTATCCCCGGGGCATACGCTGGCGGTGGCGCGATGAAGTGGGTGGCAACTTGCGCAAACGCGGCATCCGGATTGTCGACGCGGATCAGGGGACAGGGTGCCGCCCCCTCGAGGTCGCGGGCCACCAGTACCGCTGATGCCTTCGTTTGCTCCAGATAGCCGGCGTATTTGGGGTTGGCCAGAAACGAAAGGTCACCGGGCTGCGCTTCCCGTAAGCCGCCGACACCCGTGATTGGGGCATCCGCATCGCGATCCACTTCACCGCCCACTTCCGCGGCAATAGAGCTGATGGAGAAGGTATTCATTGGCCAATCCTTTCGCGCGGACGCCCACATTGGGCCGGCTGTCTTTAGCGACCTTCGTTCAAGGCCTCGATCACTGCGCGCGTAATATCGACGCGCGAATCGACATGCAGGACAATGGGGACTCCGCTGGCGGAGCGGGCTGAGGAATCGATCACGGCGTGATAGCCTTGGTTGCGGGCATGTCGCTCAATAAATTCCGTAATCTCGTCGACCAAGCGCGTATAGATACGTTGTTCATCAACCCGTTGTTGACGCAAACGCTCGTTCAATTCCCGCTGGGTGTCCTCTTCCAAGCGATCCCGTTCCGCATCCAGCATGATCGCCTCATTGCGTTGTTCCTCGCGGGCCGAAGCGCTTAGCGCGGTATCGCGCGACATGGCCAGGGCTTCCTCGTAGCGACGTTGCAATTCGCGTAAACGTTCCACCCGGGCGTCCCGCTCGGCGCGGTTTTCCTCGGCCTGGCGTTCGAGCCGGGCAATCGCGGTTTGGGCGCGGTGGTAGTCCTGCAGCACTTGTTCCAGATCCACATAGGCCACGCGCTGATCCCGTGCCTCGACCGTCAGGGTCGACCCAATCAAAAAGATCGTCATTCCAATAATACAGGTTCTAATCATATTCATGCTGTCCTCGTTTCTGCGTTACTCTTGGACCGGTACGCTATCGTATATCCTGTTCGTTTCGCTTACTGTCGCTGCCCGTCCGCCGGTTGTCAAAGGGTAACCCGGCGGCGGGTTTCAAAACACATGGCCGATCATGAAGCTGAACCGTCCCGATTTGCGGTCATTAAATTCGTCGGTCTCGATAGGCCAGGCATGATCAAAGCGTAAGGGAAAGCCCGGCAAGTCGAAACGGATGCCGACGCCGTAGGCGGAGTTTAAGTCAGCCGCACGAAACTCATAACTATCGGGCCACGCTTGGCCGATATCGTAAAAGGCGGCGATCCGGGTACGGGGCAGGACGGGTACGGTATATTCCGCGCTGATAAAGGCGGAGGTGTTGCCGCCGAGCGGGGTGCCGTCTTCATCTTTCGGGCCGACATCGCGAAACCGGAAGCCGCGGATATCCCGCATCCCGCCGAGAAACAGTCGATCGAAGATCGGCACACGTTCCATATCGCCGTGGGTATCGACCACCGCAATGGTGCCGCGCAAACTGAAGACATGATCGCGCCAGATGGGATAGAAATAGGAATTACGCGCTTCCAGCCGGTAGGTGTCGACATTGCCTTGCAACGGGCCACCGGCCACTTCGGCGAGCAACACCGTGCGGTTGCCGCGTGTGGGGATAAAGAACTGATCGCGGGTGTCCCGGGTAAAGGTCAGCCGGGTCGCACTCTTGTTGTACCGTCCTTCCTCCTGCAGGAGCAAGCCGGACGGGGTTTCGCGGGCATTGCGAATTTCGATTTGTTCGAGGCTGTAACTGGCCCGCAACCGGCTAAAGCGGCCAACCGGCCAGGTCCAGCCAAAGGAACCGCCAATACTGCGTTGTTGATAGTCGTCACGGAAAAAACGGGAATCGCGGCGGAAAAGGTTGATGTCGAATTCGAGCTGCCGATCCAGGAACCACGGCTCGACAAAGGTGAGATCCACATCGGTTCGGCGCGCGCCGAATTGTGTTTGCAGTTGCACGCGCTGGCCGCCGCCTGAAAAGTGCGGCCAGCCGAGCAGGTCGAAGTTGTTTTGGGCGATGGAGGCAAATCCGATCACGCGGTCGATGCTGGAAAAACCGGCGCCCGCGATCAATTCGCCGGTTCGGCCCTCTTCCACGTCGAAGACCAGGTCATACACGGTGGGGACCCGGGTGGGCTGATCGTACGCGCGTACATGATTGAAGTAGCCCATGTTCATCAGGCGGTTTTCGCTGCGGCGGACCCGGACCTCATCAAACACATCGCCGGGGAGCACGGCCAATTCCCGGCGAATCACTTTATCGCGCGTACGCGTGTTTCCGCGAATGATGATGTCGCGAATACTGGAAAGTTCCCCTTCGACGATCGTGTATTCAAGATCGATCGCGGCTTCATCAAAGTCGGGTTCCAGGCGCGGCCGGACCTGGGTGCGGATATAGCCGCGGCTGCCGTAGACATCGCGTAAGCGGCTACGTGCTTCTTCGATGCGGCCCATGGAGGCCACATCGCCTGCTGACAGAATCAAACCTGCTTCGACCACGTCCTGTGGCAACACCTCCACACCGCTGATTTCCAAGGAGCGGATCCGGTAGACCGGACCTTCGGTGACGGGGACGATGATGTCGATTTGGTTTCGGCCCACGGTCTCAATCGCAGGCTGGCCCACATGCACGTCCAGGTGCCCCCGATTCAAATAGATGCGGCGGATGATATCGCGGTCGGCGTCAAGCAAGTAGGGGTCGAAGCGGTTGCTCTTGGTCAGCCGCGAAAAAAGGTGGCGGCGTTTTTGTTGCATGGGCCGGCGCAAGGTCCGGTCGCTGACGGATTCATTGCCTTCGAAATGAATGCGGCGGATGCGGGCGCGCTCGCCCTCATCCACTTGGATCCGGACATCGGCTTGTCCCGAGTTTGCATCGGCGTCAATCGTCCACGTCAATTGCGGGTTTAGGAAGTAGCGCTTGCGATAGTTTTCGTAGACCTTTTGGGCATGGACGGCCAGGACCACATCATCAATCCGGTCGCCGATCGACAATTCGAGCCAATCGCGCACCCGCCGGTTACTGACATGGTCCGCGCCTTCCACCCGGATACTGCGCAGGCGCGGCTTATTGGTGATCTGGAAGATGAGGTCCAATGCGCGTTGGTCATCGGCAATCTCCAGCAGCACGTCCACATCGGAAAAGCGGCCGGTATCCAGCAGGATGCGCACATCCCGGTTCACCTGTGCGGGACGATAGGGCGCATCCACCGAGGAGCCGATAAAGGAGCGAACCGAGGCCTCATCCAGCGGCCCGGGCCCCAGATTGACGATACGGATCTCGCGAACCAGCGGCGCTTGGAGTTGCGCATGGACGGTGCCGACGGTGAGCAGTAAAACCAAACAAGCCCAACCCAAACCCCTCATACTTCAATCCCTTCCTCGTCTGGTGCATACGCTTCCGCCTGATCGACGCCCGGATGGGCCCGGTCCTCAAACCGCGTGTAATCCTCTTCAAAATGCAGGCGCACTTCGCCTGTGGGCCCGTTCCGGTGCTTGGCAATATCGAGAATGGACAAGGTGGTATCGGCGGCGTCCTTGTCCTGCGGATATCGGCAGGGGCGGCGCAGCAGGGCGACGACATCGGCGTCCTGTTCAATCGATCCGGAATCCCGCAAGTCCGACAGTTTGGGCACGGCGGATCGGGTATCACGCGTTTCCGGGGCCCGGCTCAACTGACTGAGCACGATGACCGGAATGCGTAATTCCTTGGCCATGGCCTTTAGCGCCCCGGAAATCGCCTGGGTTTCTCGTTGGCGGCCTTCACTTTGGAATTGGGGATGGTTCAACAGTTGCAAGTAATCCACAATAATCAGTTCAATACCAAACCGTTTCTTCAGCCGACGCGCGCGCGCGCGAAGTTCGATCACGCTCAAGCCGGCTGAATCATCGATATACATCGACGCTTTCATCAGGGAGTCGGCCGCTTGCATCAGGTGGCCGTGATTGACTTGAGTAATAAAGCCACTGGACAGTTTGTGGGAAGACACCCGCGCCCGGCAACAAATCATCCGCCGGACCAATTGTTCGCTGGACATTTCCAGGCTGAACACCGCGACCGGCCGGGCGAGCTTGTCCGATACTTCGCCGAGCGCCACTTTCTCAGCAATATTCATGGCCAGCGACGTCTTGCCCATGGAGGGACGCGCGGCGATGATGATCATATCGCTGCGTTGAAGGCCCAACAATTTACGGTCAATATCGGCAAAGCCGGTTGGAATGCCGGTGATCCCTTTCTTCTGTTGAAAGATGGTTTCGATGTCCTCCATCGTCGAATGGATCAATTTGTCCCACGGCAACAAGGTGCCTGCGGTCAATTCGCCGATCTCGAAGAAGCTTTGCTCCGTTTGTCCGAGCAACTCGTCGGCGGACTCTTCCTCGTGATAGCATTTTTCAATCGCTTGCCGGCTTTTCTCGATAATGACCCGCAATAAACGCTTTTGGCGGACAATTTCGATGTAGAAATCCGCATGCGCCGCGGTGGGGGTGGCGTCGACGAGGTCGAGCAGGGCGGCGCGTCCACCGACCTGATCAAGTTGTTTGGTGGATTCCAGTTTGTCGCCAACCGTCAACAGGTCGATCACTTGCCCGCTATTGCCCATATCGAGCAAGGTTTGGAACAGGATTTGGTGGGCCGGCACGTGAAACGAGTCTGCCGAAAGCTTTTTTTCGACGCAGAGGTCAATCACGCGGGTGGCGTCGAGCAACGCCGAACCGAGCACACCCCGCTCGGCTTCCAGGCTGTAGGGCGGGATGCGATCACTTCGCGGGGGTGGGGCAGGAGTGATCTTTTTGGCCATGTCGTCTTCGCTCCGCCAGTTTGGGGTGATCGCGGTTAGGGTTACGTTGTGTTCATTGGTTGGACGCGCGATACGGTCGTCTGTTCAAACGTGGCGACCGTATCGCGGATCCGGACATTTATTCGGCTTCGACAGCCAGGTTGACCGTCGCGGTCACTTCGGGATGCACCTTCACCGAAATCTCGTGCGAACCGAGATCGCGAATCGGCGATTCCAGTTCCAGTTGTTTGCGTGACAAGGTGATGCCTTGAGCTTCCAGCGCCGCCAGCACGTCGGTGGCGTTGATGGATCCGTACATTTTGCCTTCGCTGCCTGCTTTCGCTTTCAGGGTCAGCTTCAGCCCGGTCAGTTGGGCAGCCAGTTCCTCTGCTTCCTTGCGGGTCGCAGCTTCGCGGGCCAGCCGTTCGGCTTTCTTCTTCTCCACCAGACGCCGCGTAGCCGGTGTCACCAATACGGCATGGCTGCGGGGGAGGAGATAATTGCGGGCATAGCCTTCCGCTACCTTGACAATCTCGCCTTCAGAGCCGAGGCCGTCCACATCATTCATTAACAGCAATTCTTTCGCCATGATCTTCTTCTGCCTCCTTGAATTACGGCAATAACCCCATCACCCGGGCGCGGCGGATCGCCGAGCGGATTTGGCGCTGTTGCTTGGCGGATGCGTACGTCGTGCGGCGGGGCATGATCTTGCCGCGCTCCGTCATGAATCGACGCAATAGTTCAGCATCCTTGTAATCGATGTTTTCCACGCCTTCCAAGCGCTTGGGGCCGCGCGACATGTCGTCATCGTAGCGGGGCTTGCGCCGTCGTGTTGGTGTCTTCCTCTTCATAGTCCTGTCCTTCGTTTACGTACTGGTGAATAGCCGGTGGCGGTGGCCACCCCGTCTTTAAAAGGGTAGATCGTCATCATCTCCCGCATCGCCGCCCATCGACGAACTCGCCGTCGGCCGCCCGCCCGAATCCGCTGGGTCGCGGGACTCGCTCCGGGATTCCGGCGCATCGCTGTACTCGCCTCCGGAACGGGGCGAACCCATAAACTGTACCCGCTCCGCCGTGATGGAAATACGACTGTTCTTCTGGCCGTCCTTTTCCCACTCTTCGTATCGTAGGCGACCTTCGACGAATACCGGGGACCCCTTGCTCAGGTACTGTCCACAGGTTTCAGCCTGCCGTCCCCAAGCGGAGACATTGATATAACAGACCTCTTCCTTGTCCTCGCCCTGCTGCGTCTTGTAGCGCCGGTTGGAGGCGAGGCGGAGGTCGGCGACGGCTTGACCGGACGAGAGGTACCGCACCTCGGGGTCGCGCGTTAAATTGCCGGAAATGAAGACTTTGTTCAACGAGAGCATAAGCGCCTATCCTTCCACGCCGACCGGTTCAGGGGCGGCGGCTGGTTGGGCAATGATTTGCGTGCGAAATACCGGTTCCTTCAACTTCAAACGGGCCAGTAACGGAGTGATTTGCTCCGGGGCCAGGCTGAAATTCATTACAATGTAATGCCCGGCCTTTTGGTGTTTGGCTTGCAGTCGCGCAAAGGGGCGCCGACCCATGCGAGCCGTGTTTTCAATGCTGCCGCCCAATTTTTCGATTTCTTCCCGGACCTCCTTCACCGCTGCTTCCAATTCGTCATCGCTCAGCTTATCCAGAAAAATAAACATGCCTTCGTATGTATTCAATGCCCTACCTCTCCTTCATCCTGTCCGGCTAGTCGTTTAGCCGTTATAGTCGTTCATGGCCTGATCCAAGCCCACATTCAGTATTACACCCACGGCATCAGCTGCGCGTTCGATCGCGCCATCCACCGCTTGCCGGGACGCAGGATCAAACCCGCTCAGCACATGGTCCACCATGTCGCGCTCGCCCGGTTTGCCGCCCACGCCGACCCGGAGCCGGATAAAATCGTCCGTGCCCAGCGCCGCGATGATTGATTTGAGACCGTTATGTCCGCCTGCGCTCCCGCGCCGACGAATCCGAAGCCGTCCACAATCCAGCTCCGTATCATCTACTATCACAATCAATTCAGCAAGGGTAAATCCCTTTTTCCGTAGCACCGCCCCGATTGCCTGTCCGCTGCGGTTCATGTACGTCCGGGGTCGGCAGAGCAGTGCGCGTTGGTTTTCCAGCCGGATTTCGGTGAGATCCGCTGGAAACCGCCAACTCCGGCGAAAGTCCTGATGGCCCCGCTCGGCCAGCCGATCGACGACCTCGAAGCCAACGTTATGCCGTGTGCCTTGGTACCGTTGCCCGGGATTCCCTAGTCCGGCTACCAACCACACGGCCACCTCCCTGGACCGGCTGCCCAGCCCCCGCCTCCCATCGCGCGACGGGGTCCGGACCTGTCCAGCAACAGATTAATCGTCCTTTTCGTCCTGCTCATCGGCTGCGCCGATAACCTCCGGCTGCTGCGCTGCATCCGCCGCCTCGCCTTCTGCCGCAGCGTCATCCACGCGTGGCGCAAATATAGCAACCACCGCAATCTCCGGAGCCGTGATCTTTTCATATTTTTCTGCATCCAGCGGGATATCCTCCACTGTCAGGCTCGCACCGATCTCTAAAGCCGAAACGTCCAAATCCACTTGCTCAAGGATATCGTCCGGCAAGCACTCGACCTCGATCTCGCGAACCAACTGCTCCAGAATACCGCCGTCCCGGCTGACACCGATGGGGGTGCCCGTCACTTCCAGCGGGATCGCCACAGCCACTCGCTTGGTCATCGACACCTCATAGAAATCGACGTGGGTCGGCAGCCCCGTTAATGGATGATGTTGAACTTCCCGGACCAACACCTTGTGCGCCCGGTCCCCTTCAATATTGAGGGACAACATCACATTTTCACTGGTATGATGCCGTTGCATGGCGAGAAACGTCGCGGTATCGAAGCTGACATTCTTCGGCGCGTCCTGCCCGTAGATGACGCCTGGCAGCCGACCTTGTTTGCGCAAGCGATTGACCGCGCTGGATCCGGTTTCAGAGCGCGCTGTGGCCGCTAATGTGATTTCCTCTTTCATGGCTTTCTTCTACTCCTCTTCAACTAATTTTAAACAGCGACGTCACAGACTGGTTGCCGTGAATCCGCTGAATGGCCTCGCCGAGCAATTCCGCCACGGAGAGGACCTTCATTTCACACCCGCGCCAGTTGGCTTTGGGCACACTATCTGTCGTAATCAGTTCCGATAACGGCGATTGCCGCAGACGTTCCATTCCTGTTTCTGTGATCAAGGTATGCGTGACCGCCGCGCGCACCGATGAAGCGCCCCGTTCCATCAGGATCCGGCTGGCCTCGGCCAGCGTGCCAGCGGTAGTGGACAAATCATCCACCAACACGCAGTTTCGTCCCGCCACATCACCGACCACGTCCATCGCGCTGACCTCGGTCGGACTGCGCCGCTGTTTGGCGACAAACGCCAAACCCGAGTTCAATAACGTGGAATAGGCATACGCCATCTTCAATCCGCCAGCGTCCGGCGATACGATGGTCAACCGATCCAGTGGCGATGACGAAAGATATTTGACGATAACGGGCGCCGCATACAGGTGATCCACAGGAATATCAAAGAACCCTTGGATCTGTTGTGCATGCAAATCCATCGTTAATATCCGATTGGTTCCCGCCGCGACCAGCAAATTCGCCACGAGTTTTGCCGTAATCGGCACCCGGGGCTGATCCTTCCGGTCCTGACGGGCATACCCATAAAAAGGCAGAACCGCCGTGATCCGCGCGGCCGACGCGCGTCGAGCAGCATCGATCATGATCAACAGCTCCATCAAATTCTCGTTGGGCGGCGAGCAGATCGGTTGAACGATATAAATGTCCTGGCCCCGAATATTATCGATGATCTTGACCATGATCTCGCCATCCGGAAAACGGCTGATATCCACCGCCCCCAGCGAAACGCCCATGTACCGGGCAATCCGTTGCGATAGATCCGGATGTGCTGTCCCTGAAAAGATGATCACGCTATACTCGTCCTGAAAAATGAACCGCCGCTTACCTGCGACACAGATGGTTGCCCGACAAGGACTCGAACCTTGACTCTGGCCTCCAAAGGGCCGTGTGCTACCATTACACCATCGGGCATACAGGTCTCTTCCGGCGCACTGGACCCATCACCCACGAGCGCGGTCCGGCACACCAAGCGAATCCCCTGTTTGCTGCGAAAAGAGCCATAAATTAGGCATCCCCCGCCCACAAGTCAAGCGCGCAAATCCCACCCGCAGCGATTTCTAGTCGTGGCGCGCACGGAATCCGGGTGGATCGCGTGGAAAACGTGTTGCTCACCGCAACCTGAGGCGTATACTTTGCCCGCCATGAATGGGGCAGCGGCCCACGTCTAGACTTGATCTACGGGGCCAGGGCCGCGACGATCGCCAGGCACGAACAATATGAAACAACGCTTATGACAACAGCACCGACAACCCATACCTCACCGGAACCGGGCGCACCGCGCCATTTTATCCGCCAACTCATTGACCAGGACCTGGCGGCAGGCAAGCGGGACGGGCAGGTGATTACACGGTTTCCCCCCGAACCCAACGGGTACTTGCACATCGGCCACGCCAAATCCATCTGCCTGAACTTCGGATTGGCGAAAGAATACGGCGGGCGCTGTCATCTCCGCTATGACGACACCAACCCGGCCGCAGAAGATGTGGAGTACGTCGATGCCATCGAAGCCGATGTGCGCTGGTTGGGATTCGATTGGGGCCACCATCACTATTTCGCGTCCGACTATTTCGAGGCCCTGTACGGGTATGCGGTGGAATTGATCGAGAAAGGGCTGGCCTATGTCTGCGACCTGTCCGCCGAGGCGTTTAAGGACTATCGCGGGGTGCCCACGCGGCCGGGCACGGAAAGCCCGTCCCGAAACCGTCCCGTGGCCGAGAACCTGGATCTATTCCAGCGGATGCGGGCCGGCGAGTTCGCCGACGGACAGTATGTCTTGCGCGCCAAGATTGATATGGCCTCGCCGAACCTGCATCTGCGCGATCCCACCCTGTACCGGATTAAGCGCATCCACCACCACCGTACCGGTGATCAGTGGTGTATCTATCCGATGTACGATTTTGCCCATGGGATTTCCGATGCGATTGAGGGCATCACCCATTCCATTTGCACGTTGGAATTCGAGGTGCACCGGCCCCTCTACGATTGGATACTTGATCATATCAGTGTGCCCTGTCATCCGCAGCAGATCGAATTTGCCCGGCTGAACCTGACCTATACCGTCATGAGCAAACGCCGCCTGCTGAACTTGGTACGCGAAGGCTATGTCAGCGGCTGGGATGACCCGCGCATGCCCACCCTGTGCGGCATGCGCCGGCGCGGCTATCCGCCTGCAGCTATCCGCACCTTTTGCGAGACCATCGGCGTAACCAAGTACGACAGCATGACTGAGATGGAGCTGTTGGAGCACAGTGTGCGTGCGGAGCTGAATCGCACCTCGCTGCGTCGCCTGGCGGTGTTGGACCCCTTGCGCGTGGTTATCACGAACAGCGAGGACGCCGAGCGGCACGTTGTTGAGGCGGTGAACAACCCGGAAGACGAGACGGCCGGAAAACGGCCGGTGGCGTTCACCTCCGAGATCTACATTGACCGGGCCGATTTTGCCGAGGAGCCACCGCCGAAATACTTCCGTCTCGCGCCGGGCAAGAGCGTGCGATTGCGTTACGCCGGCTTCCTCACCTGCGAGCGGGTGGAAAAGGATGCCGTTACGGGCACCGTGCAGACCCTGTACTGCCGTTGGGATCCGCCCGAGGCCAAAGTGAAGGTGAAGGCCACGATCCATTGGGTCTCAGCTTCGGCATCCGCCTGCGCCGAGGTGCGTTTGTATGATCGGTTGTTTACGGTGGCGGATCCCATGGACGATCCGGAGCGGGACTATACTGAGTTGATCAATCCGGATTCTTTGCGGGTCGTGCAGGCGCGGGTCGAGTCGGCCTTGGCCGAAGCCGAACCGGGCGAGGCGTTTCAGTTCGAGCGGGTCGGGTACTTCTGTGTGGATGCCAAGGATAGCCGGCCCGGGGCGCCGGTCTTTAATCAAGTCGTCGCCCTGAAAGATTCGTGGAAGCCCGGGAAAACGTGATTTGGTCGGCATTCGGGTATCGGCTACCGACACGCGTAGGGTGGGAATGACAGGCGACACGAAACGAACGCTTCCACCACAGGTCATGTCGAGCGGAGTCGAGACATCTCCAGACACACCATCAGCCCATCGCCGTCCGCAACCACCGCCAGCGCGTGCCCCCGGTTGCAAGGGCTGCTGGTCTTGCACGAGATGACTTTTTCCTCATCGATTAAAAAAATGGCGATAGTACGGGATACACGGGGCGCAGTCGGAAGATTCTATACGGATCCGAGACGGAGTAATGGATGACCCAATTGGTGCCGTAGATTTGCCCTTCCTGTCCCAACTGCGTGGCGATTTGCCAATTCGTCCAGGACGGCGCGGTGAAGCTGGACGTGCCCTCCACCCTTGGAAACGCCAGTAAGCGGCGATATGGAGCCGGAGGATGAATCCACGCCAACGAAGGCTGCGCGCCCGGGCCATACGTTGACCGCTGCAACACGAGGCGGCCATCATAGGAGGACGGGTCTTGAGGATCGGTGCCGAGCAGAAATTCCATCAGGTTCGCGTCGCCATCGCCATCCGCGTCCTCGTGCGGTAGCCAGTCCACAAAGCTCGGCCCCAGCGCGTCCGCCCAGCGTTCGTAGTCGCCGACCCGGGCGACCCATACCTGTCCGGTGCCGCCCATGGCCGTCCGCGCACCGCCTGCGATCTGGTGCCAGCCGGCCGCCACCGCGCGCCCCAAATCGCTGCCGGGCGTACCGGTGATCTCGGCGAGTTTGCCGAAATTATCCGGCTCGGTGCGGTGCATGAGGCCGTACAGGTGCATCGTGTCGGTGTCCGGATCTCCAATCACTAACTGATCCAGCGAAGC
>SKLK01000182.1 GCA_007123265.1 Kiritimatiellia bacterium | reverse complement strand
GATGGGGATACTTGCTGGATTGTGTTGCCTCGATATATGCAGATGCTGCCGAGCCACTGTTCACCGGCGGCGGAGGCTACGCGGCGCAGTGGGCCGAAATCGCTAGATACCACTTGCTCGCGCGCTTTGATCTCGAAACCGATCAGCCCGCGCGGTGTGCGGAGCAGCGCATCTAGTTCAAGGCCAGATCGCGTACGATAAAAGAAGAGTTCCGCATCCGTCGCGGAGGTCTTGATCCATTTCCATATCTCGGCCATGACATAGTTCTCGAACAACGATCCATTTGACGCATTCATCGTGCCTCCAAGATGACGCAGCAAGCCCATATCCACCCAATACAGCTTCGGTGTTTTGACCGAAGAGCTGGTGAGGTTCTCCATGTAGGGTTGCAAGAGAATGGTTTGGTAGGACATACGAAGGTATTCGAGGTAGCGTCGGCTGGTATCCACGCTAACCGCGGCATCCCGACTCAATTCGCTGTAGTTCAATAATCCACCTGCCCGCAATGCAGCTAGGCGCTGAAACTTCTTGAACGGATCGAGATCAGCGATGCGCGCCAAATCCGCCAAATCCCGCTCAAGATAGGTATAGGCATAGGATTTCAGCCATTCGATCCGGTCCCGCTCGTTCAAACGCAACAACTCGGGCATGCCGCCGTATCGATACAGATGCTGCTCGATCTCCTGACGACGCGCCACTTCCTCCCCAGGCAAGACGGCGGGAGTGCCCTCCAGCACCTCATTGAAATTATCCGTTGATAATAGAGCATGCACTAGTGGCGAATTAACCGGGTCAGCTTCCGTATCACCCAGACATTCACAAAACATCAGGGGCCAGAGCTCAAAAACAAACGCGCGTCCAGCGAGGGACTCGCGCACTTGACTCATCAGCAGGATTTGTGATGAGCCCAGCAACGCGGAAAAGTGGATGCTCTGCTCGTCGTAAGCATATTTCACCTTCTCAAAGACGGAGGGTTCTTTTTGTGCCTCATCAAGAATCGCGGGACCAATATCACGCTGCCAATTAAAGGTAGAGACGGCCTTGACCATGTCCCGGTTTTCCATGGCATCCAAATTCACATAGCGCACATCGGGATACGCCCTTTTCACCAGTGTGGTCTTCCCCGTCTGACGCGCCCCCGTGACAATGACTAATCTGCGCGAATCGGACGCAGGCAATCGCTGAGTTAAGAATCTTGGCTTCATATCGTAAAATTAACAGGATATTTATTTCCGTCAACAGCATTTTTGCATAGAATGAGGTATGCAAGCCTTTGGGGACATAAAAACTGGGTCATGCCCAAGGGCGCGAAAGAGGTAACAAAGGGGGGCTTTTCGGTGGACGAAGACAGCGACGACTACGGATTACGATGGGTATTTTGCCGAGCTGGGGCTCGGCGTTCCCGGAGGCATAGACGGCGGAGTAAGATATGTAACCTGTTAGGGACAGAGAAACTGTGGCCGTTCATCATCCGTGCAATCAGTTTTATCCGTGGTTTCAAATTCAGCTGCAGAAACTACGAAATACGCGAAAATCGCGAAATTTCCTGATTGCCAAGTTTGTGCAGCGGCGCTACTTGCTGCAAGGCATGCAACCCGATGGGAGTCGGAGGATTTGTGCAGCCAATCTCTAATATCGGCGATCTGTTTTCGTGGTTTTCGTTTCTTTCGTAGTTCCCCCTCCCCTTTCAACAATCCGTTGGGGACAGAGAAACTGTGGCATACTTCGCGATTGTATGCTGTGCGTCTTGGTTGACTTTGGCCGACTCCAGCCTACTATTTTGCAGACTCATGGAGCCAGTACGCGGCAACGAATATGAGGGGAACACCATGGTGCGATTGTTTTTGGGAGTTGGTCTAATGCTGATAACTCAGTCTGTCCGTGCAGCGACGGATGTGCACGATCCAGCCGCTGTGTTGCGGGTATCGAATGAATCGATACATCGGTTCACCCTTGAAAACGGAGTCATCGGTGTCATCAAACCCGATCATAGCGCCCCGCTCGTCGCCATTCAGACGTGGTTTGGTACCGGATCGATCCATGAAGACGATTTTCTCGGGGCGGGCATGGCCCATTACGTAGAGCACATGATCTTCAAAGGTACCCCGACCCGCTCGCCCGGAGATATTTCACGTCAAATCTCTGACGTAGGTGGCCGTGTCAACGCCTATACCACGTTTGATCGCACGGTATTTCATGTGGTGATGCCATCGGACGCATGGGCCGTTGGCTTGGATGTGCTCGCGGACGCGGTTCAACATGCGAGCTTTCCCGAGGAGGAATGGGAACGCGAGCAAACGGTTATCCTGCAGGAAATGGCGATGAACCGGGACGATCCCCAACGCGAACTGGGCCGTCTGCTCTGGTCCACCGCCTACCGCGTCCACCCCCACCGGCATCCGGTGATCGGCTATCGCGAAGTCTTTCTGCAAACCACCCGGGACGACTTGATTGATTTCTTTGAGCGGCATTATCGGCCGGACAACATGATCGTAGCGGTAGCAGGTGCGGTGGATCCGCTGGCAATGGAGCAGGCCATCCGTGATGCGTTTGCTTCGTTTGAGCGGCGGATGCGTCGCCCCGTCGTACTACCCGCGGAGCCGAAGCAAATGACTCCGCGTACCGCTCGCCAAACCGGGGCGTATGAGGTGACCCGGGCGGCGTGGGCCTGGCACACGGTCCCCCTTCATCATCCCGACGCGCCCGCGCTGGATATCTTGGCCGCTGTTCTGGGGCGCGGCGAAAGCTCGCGCCTGACGTTGTCGCTGCGCGATCGCAAGCAACTGGTCCATCATATCGGAGCATGGTCGTATACACCGGCTGAACCGGGCCTAATCGGGTTCAGCGCCCAATTTGATCCTGACCGCGAAGCAGAGGTGATTGCTGCGGTGCAAACGGAAATGGAGCGCTGGCACGATGACCCGTTTACCGAGGCCGAAATCGACAAGGCACGGCGCCAGGTGCTGGTGCGCAACCTTAGCGAGCTACAAGATATGCGGGGGCAGGTCAATGCCATTGCCTCCGGCGAATTTTATGCCGGTGACCCGCGCTTTGCTGAACAGTATCTGACCGCCTTGAACGAGGTGACGCCGACGCGCTTGATGGAGGTATTCAACCAGTATATGCGTCCCGAGCGCCAAACCCGGGTGATTTTGGCCCCCGACACGGCGACGGAACAGCGGACCACCGCCGCGGCCACCCCGTCGCCCCTACCCCAACGTTTGGAATTGGACAATGGCATTCCTTTGATTGTCCGCGAAGACGCGCGACTGCCCCTGGCCCATGTCACCGTAGCCTTTCTGGGTGGGACGTTGTCGGAAACCGAATCCACACAAGGACTCTCGCGTTTCATGTCCGACCTCCTGACGCGAGGAACCATCAGCCGCGATGCGGCCACACTGGTGAGGGAATTGGATTCATTGGGCGCGACGCTACAGCCCTTTTCGGGCTTGAACAGCTTTGG
>SKLK01000038.1 GCA_007123265.1 Kiritimatiellia bacterium | reverse complement strand
GCGATGACCGGTAGGACCACGGCCATGAAGGCGGCGGTGGTGGCGGTATTGCTCATAAACATGGAGAAGACAGCCACAATTAACATGAGGCCGAGAATAATATTGGCCGGTTTATCCCCGAACGGCCGCAGCAGGGTTTTGGCCAGATTCCGGTCCAACCGGTACTTGGCAGCCCCGTCGGCGAGGAAAAACCCGCCCAGAAACAGCATCAGGATGGGATTGGCCAAGGTGAAAAAGAAGATGTTGAAATTCGGCGGCGAGAAGTCCTCCGGTAAGGGGAGCATGGCGCGATTGCTGATCATCAAGATGTTGAGGAAGATGATCAACGCCGCCGTAGCATGCAAGGGAATCGCTTCCGTGATCCACAGTGCTACGGCCATCAGAAAGATGGATAGCATGTAGTGACCGGCCGGGGACAACCCTTCAAAGGTAATAAAAAAGGGGATGGCAAAGAAGACAATGGCCAGGGTTAGGCCGATCGATTGGATGGAGAGATAGCGCCCCATTCCTGAGGATGGTTTCATGTGCATGTCCTGATTGGGAAGTTAGACGGCCATGACTTCGGCTTCTTTGGCCGCAAGCAGGTCGTCGATGGTCTTGATGTGTTTGTCGGTGAACGATTGGATTTCCTCCAAGCCGCCATCCCGTTCATCTTCTGAAATCTTGCCATTCTTTTGCAGATCTTTGATCTGGTCGTTGGCTTCGCGGCGGATATTACGAATGGCCACCCGCTGGTCTTCAGTCATCCGCTTCGCTACTTTGAGTAATTCTTTGCGGCGTTCTTCGCTCAATTCCGGAATCGGCACACGAATTACACGGCCATCGTTCATCGGGGTGACCCCTACGTTCGCAGCGAGAATCGCCTTCTCGATTCCCGGCAAGGAGGAAGGATCAAATGGATTGATCACAATGAGCCGGGGTTCCGGTGTGGCAATACTGGCCAGCTCCTTGATGCGGGTGCTGGCGCCGTAATAGTCGACCTGAATGTTCTCCACCAGGCTGGGCGACGCTTTACCGGTGCGCACCCCGGCGAATTCCTGCTGCAGGAATTCGGTGGCTTTGTCCATTTTGTCTTCCGATTCCAATAGAATATCGTCCACTGTGTCCATGAGTTTCTCCTGTTCCGCTTAGTCGTGAACCGTCGTTCCCACAGGCTCGCCGCGAAGAACGCGAATGATTTCGTCGGGCTCGAAAAAGTTAAATACGATAATCGGAATCTTGTTTTCCATACACAAGGAAAAAGCGGCGGCATCCATAATTTTGAGTTGTTGCGCGAGGGCGTCGCTGTAGGAAATGTGATCGTACCGGGTTGCCGTCGGGTCCTTGACCGGGTCGGCGGTATAGATGCCGTCCACTTTGGTGCCCTTGATCAAGACGTCGGCGCGGATTTCCGTGGCCCGCAGGGCGGCGGCGCTGTCGGTGGTGAAGTACGGGTTGCCGGTGCCGGCGCCGAAGATCACGACGCGTCCTTTTTCCAGGTGCCGCAAGGCGCGCCGCCGGATAAAGGGTTCGGCCAGGGATGGCATGGCAATCGAGGTCATTACCCGGGTATGCACACCGACGCGTTCGAGCGCGGATTGCAGGGCCAGGCTATTGACCACGGTCGCCAGCATGCCCATGTAATCGCCGGTGGTCCGGTCCACCCCGCTGTTTTCACTGGTGAGGCCCCGGAAGATATTGCCGCCCCCGACGACGATGGCCACTTCGATATCCATGGCCCGCACCTTTTTCAGTTGCTCCGCTATCGCGGTGAGCACGTGGGGATCGAGACTGGCCCCGGTTTGATGATTCTGCAGGGCTTCTCCGCTTAACTTAAGTAAGATACGTCTATATTTCATCGATGCTCCTCGACATGGATCGGCGAAATAGCTCCGTGCCACGCCCGCTCGGCGGGCGGATAACCAGTCGAATATGCCGAATTGCACACGTGCTTAGCCATGGCACGCACGATAGAGAGCGATTACGGAAATGACAACTAGAAATGCGTTTGTCATCGACAGGCACCCGGCTGCGACAACATAGTCACCACGCGGAATTCCAGAGAGGTGAGGGGCTATGAGTACAGAGTGGATTGTTGTATCGGGCGCGCGCGAGCACAACTTGAAAAACGTGTCGGTGCATATTCCCCGGAACCGATTGACGACGATCACCGGTTTAAGCGGGTCCGGCAAATCCTCCCTCGCCTTTGATACCTTGTATGCGGAAGGGCAGCGCAAGTACGTAGAGAGCTTGTCGGCCTATGCCCGGCAATTTCTGGACCAGATGCAAAAGCCCGACGTGGATTATATCGAAGGCTTGTCCCCGGCGATTTCCATTGAGCAGCGGTCGGCCGGGGCCAATCCCCGTTCCATCGTCGCTACCAGCACGGAAATCCACGATTACCTGCGGTTGCTGTTTGCGCATGTGGGCCAACCGCATTGTCCCCGCTGCGGTAAAACCATCACGCAACAAAGCGCCGAGGAAATTGTGGATCAGTTATTGGCGCTGCCGGAGCAGACCCGGCTGATGATTCTGGCGCCGATGGTGAAAGGGCGCAAGGGAGAGCACGAAGAGGTGTTTGCCACGATTCGCAAGCAGGGCTATGTCCGCGTGCGGGTGGACGGCACGTTATGTGAAATCGATGATGTGCCCAAATTGGACAAAAAGAAGGCGCACACCATTGATGTGGTCGTGGACCGACTGGCGGTCTCATCCCGTATCCGCGGCCGGATGACCGATTCCGTCGAAACGGCTCTGCATACCGCCGACGGGGTCTTGATCGCGGTGGTGGAAAAGGCCAAGGATACGTGGCAGGAAACGCTGTATTCCGAGCGTAACGCTTGTATCCCTTGCGGGTTGAGTTTCGATGCATTGACACCCCGCCACTTCTCATTCAATAGCCCGTATGGGGCGTGCCCGACGTGTCACGGTTTGGGGACGATGCTGGTGTTTGATGTCCGGCTGGTGGTCCCCGACGAAACCTTGTCGCTGGACAAAGGGGCGGTCCACGCTTGGCGACGGGGCGGGCGTCGCTTGATCATCTATTATAAAGGGTTGCTGCGCGCCCTGACCAAGCATTATGACGTCAGTATGGACACCCCATACGCGGACTTGCCTGAGTCGTTTCGGCAGGTGCTCTTGTATGGTTCCGGCGACGAGGAGATCGAGTTTGGATTCTGGCGGGGCGGTTCGTATCACCGCTATGAAAAACCCTTTGAAGGGGTGATCCCCAACCTCGAACGGCGTTTGGAGGAAACCGATAGCGAGTTTACGAGGCAACGCTTGCACGGTTACATGAGCCGGCAGCATTGCAAGACCTGTGACGGCGCCCGGCTGCGTCCGGAGGCGCTGTCCTGTTATGTCGGCGGGGCGTCGATAGTCGACGTCTGCCGGATGTCGATTCGCCAGGCGCTGCCCTTCTTCGAGACGCTTTCCCTGTCTTCCCAAGACCAACAGATTGCGCATGAAGTCCTGAAGGAAATTCGTCAGCG
>SKLK01000081.1 GCA_007123265.1 Kiritimatiellia bacterium | reverse complement strand
GTGTTGCGGGACGCCGGCATGGCCTACGAGGTGACGACGGATTTCCGGGCGATCATTCCTGAGGTGGACGCTATCTACATGACCCGGATTCAGGACGAATGGGACCAAGCCCAGGAAAGCCGCTCGCTTGACACCAGCCACTACCATTTTCAGGTCGCTGACTTGCAACGCCTGCAGGACCATGCAATCATCATGCACCCCCTGCCACGTCGATCCGAAATTGATCCCGAGGTGGATAGCGATCCACGAGCCTTGTATTGGCGCCAAGTGCGCAACGGGATGTGGATTCGCGTCGCCTTGATGTTGTCGATCTTTGAGCGGGACGGCGAGGTGGATCGTTACTACGATGATTTGATCAGATAATTGGAAGGATAGTGAGTATGCGACATTTATTGACGTTGGATGATTGGACGCCGGCCCAAGTGGCGTCCGTGTTGGCTTTCGCCACCCGGGTCAAGAAACAACCGGCCGCCTATGCCGACGCCTTGCGCCAGCGCACGTTGCTGATGATCTTCGAAAAGCCCAGTTTACGCACCCGGTTGTCGTTTGAGACCGGCATGACCCAGCTCGGTGGCCACGCCATCTATTACGATACCAGCACCTCGCCGATGGGGGCAGGCAAGGAAACCCTGCACGATACCGCGCAAACCTTCAGCCGCTATGTCGATATTGTCATGGCCCGCCTATTCAAACACTCGGACCTCGAGGAAATGGCCCGCCACAGTCGCGTGCCGATCATCAATGCCTTGACGGACCTTGCGCATCCCTGCCAAATCCTTGCGGACTTGTTGACGATACAGGAAAAGAAAGGAGCCTTGCCGGGGCTCAAATTGACCTATCTAGGCGACAGCCTGAACAATGTGACCCACTCGCTCATGATCGGTTGTGCGATGACCGGAATGCGCGTCGCTGTGGGCTGCCCGGCCGATCCGGCGGCGATGCCGCATCCCGATGTCCTTGCCCGGGCGCAAGCCCTTGCGGCTGAGCAGGGGGGCGAGGTGGTCGTTGCCCACGATGCGCTGGAAGCGGTGGCCGATGCAGATGTGGTCTACACGGATTCATGGATGAGTTATCACATCCCCAAAGACCAGCTGGAGGCGCGCGTTCAACTGTTCATGCCCTATCAGGTGAACGCGGAGTGTATGCAGGCTGCTGCGCCAGAGGCCATTTTTATGAATTGTTTGCCCGCTATGCGCGGATACGAGCAAACGGCGGACGTGATCGATGGACCGCAATCGGTCGTATTCGACCAAGCCGAGAACCGGTTACACGCGCAGAAGGCCGTTTTATTGGAACTACTTGGCGTCGCGTCCGAGTGAGCCCGGAGGCTGAATGGCTGCTGCCCCGAAAGTGCTGATCGTCAAGCTGAGTTCCTTCGGGGATTGCTTGCATGTCGTCCCTGCCGTTCACGAAATCAAGCAAGCCTGGCCCGACGCTACCATCCATTGGTTGACGCAAACAGAATACGCTTCGCTGATTGCCTGCGTCGACCCCGTGGACCGGGTATTGACCTTTAATCGACGCCGGGCCCTCCGGTCGATTGGGCAGTGGTGGCCCGCTGTACGGGCCGAGACCTACGAGTATGTTCTCGATTTTCAAGGGTTGCTCAAGAGCGCGATACTGACACGATTGACCAAGGCCAACCGGCGGGTGGGGCCGTCGTATCAACGGGAAGGCGCACGCTTCGCCTATCACGCGGTGGCTGGACCGCGTGATCTTCATCGCCATGCCGTCGACCAGGCCTTGGACACCGTTCGTTACCTTGGCATCACACCGGGCGCACCGCAATTCCCGCTGAGCTTCCCCGCCCAGCCCCGCACCGAGGCGCGCCCGCGGGTGGCCTACGTGGCAACCTCCCGTTGGCCCACAAAGAACGTGTCACCGAGGTGGATGGCCGGCGTTATCGGGCGCGTTCATCAGCAAGTCGGCGGAACCGCCTTTCTCCTGGGCGGGGCAGGGGAACAGGCGCTGGGCGAGCAGATGCGTGCCGAGTCAGGCTATGCGCACGTGGTCAACATGTGTGGGAAAACCAACCTGGTTGAGCTGGGCAGCTTGATGCGCGAAATCGACGTGCTCGTTACCGTCGATTCCGGGCCCATGCATCTGGCGGCGGCGTTGGGGGTGCCCACCGTCGCGTTATTCGGTCCCACCGATCCCACCCGCACCGGTCCATACGGAGCCGCGCATCACGTTATTCAAAACACCGACTTATCCTGTGTCCCTTGCCTGTCCCGCACCTGTCGCCGACCGCAACGCGATCACGCCTGCCTGCGCCAACTCAGCATTGACCCAGTGGTCGATGCGGTCTGTGCACGGTGCGGGACCGATTAATCAAAAGCGTCGATTCACTGCACAGTCTGCTGGGGTTCGCGGATGACTACAAATCAAGTTTTTCCAGCCACCGAAACAATCCCAGCACCGCTCCCGCAAAGACCACTATCACAAGCCAATGATTGATTCCTAACAATCCTGGCAGGGTGACCTGACCAAAATCGCCCCAGGTCAATACAGTTTCGGTCATCCACGGATGCAGGGTCGCGTATAGCGCTGCGCCTACCAACATGCCGGCAATCCCAAATATTGCGTGCCAACGGCCTTCGCCCAAGGCCCCGATCGCCGTGCCCGGACACAAGCCGAATAGGCCCCAGCCGATACCGAAGAGGATGCCGCCGATGATATTGGCACCCAGAATAGTCGACTTTAAGTTCAGCAGGTCTGGATTAATAAGGTCATGCAGGAGATAGATGCCGACCATGCCCACCACAATGGCGGACATCATGAATTTGATGATGGTCATATCAATCAAGCGCAAAGCACCCAACTGCTTCTCGTACCGCAGGACGCGGCCCTTTTGCAGCAGGAACCCGAAAACGAAACCGGTGAGGAGTCCATAGAATAAGTTCATGTCAGCCCTCCTTTCGATACAATAGGTTGGCCACAAGCAGGCCGCCGGCAAAGAAGAATGCGAGCGAAATGAAGCCGCTGATGGAAAGCTGCATCAGCCCGCTCAAACCGTGTCCGCTCGGGCACCCGTCTGCGAGACGGGCACCAAACATGGCAAAGATCCCGCCCAAAAAGGCGACTGCGCCGCGTTTCCAGAGGTTGCCCCCGAATCGGTCCTTCCACATTGGTGGTATCCGTTCGACCTTGAACGATCGATCGTGCATGGCTGCTGCGGCGGCGCCAAGCAGGACTCCGATCAAGACCATCGCTTGCCAATCAAAACGCGGCGATACGCGTTGATAATAAGGATTGGTTTCGACACGGTCCGAGCCGGCGAGTTGTTCAATTGCTCCGGCCGCGCGCACAAACGTCGTCGAGGCCCCAAGAAACTGGCCCGTAATACCGACTGAGAGGATGGCCAAGACACCCACTAAGGCCCCTGCCAGGTAGGGGTTCCAGCCGCCGTCATCATACTTCTTCATCTGCTGCTCCTTTCGTGCTTATCCATGAATCAGTCAACGCTAACTTGCTGTCTACACCC
>SKLK01000258.1 GCA_007123265.1 Kiritimatiellia bacterium | reverse complement strand
CGGCCTCCTCGCGCAAAGGGCAACGGCGCCTTGTGCTTGCCGTATCCTCCCTGCTGTTTGTCTGGCTGCTGACGATGACAGCCTTGTTCACGGCCTACGGGCTGGAGGTGCGCCGCATTGATCAGTTGCGCACCGAAATCGAGGCACTGGAAGGACCGGCCGACGAAGCCCGGATGCTGCGACGGCGCGTGGCTTCCTTGGAGCAATACGCCGACCGCACCCATTCCGCCCTCGAAGTCTTGCGGGAAGTGTCCGTGTTAATGCCCAGCGACCTGGAATTGACCTCGTTCACCTATCGCAAGGCGGGTCAAGTGAATGTGCGCGGTCAATCGATTCGGGTGCCGCCCATTTTGGATTTTTTTGAGGCGATGGAGCAATCGCCACTCTTTGTCAGTGTAAATCCCGAAGGCATCACGCAAGCGCCGGGTGGTCGCCGCAATCCCGACTTCCGCTTGACGGCGCGTTTGCCGGGAGGAGACCCCGAATGAAACTAAACGAACGAGAGATTCGGCTGGGCCTGATCACGCTGGTCGCCGTGTTGGTTGGCTTGACCTACTGGATCGGTGAACCGCGCTACCACGCCTGGCAAGCCCAGCAGGAAGAGACGGGCGCCTTATTGCAGCGACAGGAAGCCTCGCAGCACTTGATCAATCAAACGGACGAACTCAACGAGCGCTTTGAGGCGTTACGGGAACGCCTGCCGACGCATCCGGTCAACGCCGACATCACCGCGTTGTTGCTTCGCAATCTTCAAACGGTTGCGGACGAACACGACTTTCTGCTCGTGCGCCGCGAGCCCGAAGCCGAACGCCAACTGGGCGATCTTTTTGAAATGGGCATTACCGCCACATGGGAGGGCGAGCTGCCGGCCTTGGTTCGTTTTCTCTATGCACTCCTTTCGCAAGGTGCTAACGTCGATGTTCGACAATTGACCGTGGCACCGGTTCAAGGGTCGCCTCAGCGATTGCGGGGTACCGTCACCATCGATTACGCCTATAATCGGGCCTCAACCGATAGCTGAATGTAGAGGACGTCAAACATGAATCGCTTACGATCAACCGCAAATCACTGGCTCAAGCAGCGACGCGCGTGGGCCCTCGTACTCGCCCTCGGCGGGGCGATTAGCGCTACAGCCCAAATGGCCCCGCCCCTGCACCTGACCGAGGAAGGCACGGAACGACTGGTTAATTTGAACTTCCGAGACACGCCCCTGGACCAGGTCCTACGTTTCTACAGCGAACGAACCGGACGCACGATGATTGTAGCGCCGGGAGTCAATGCCACGATTAGCTTACGCAGCGAAACGCGATTGACCGAAAGCGAAGCCCTGCAAGCGATCGAAAGCGCACTGGCCATGCACAATGTCGCACTGGTGCCAATGGGCGATCGATTTCTGCGCGTGGTGCAACCGACCAATGTGCGCCAGGAAGGATTGCCGATTATTCGCGATAAGCTGGCCGAAAAACTACCCGATACGGACCAGATTTTCAGCATGATCATCCACTTGCAGCATGTGGAAATCAGCGAGGTGCAACCCATCTTCCAGCAATTGATTCACGGCTACGGAAAAATCCAACCCCTGGAACGCAATAACAGCTTGATGATCACCGATACCGGAGCCAACCTGAACCGGATCATGGAAGTGCTGGAGTTCATGGACCAACCGGTGCTGGACCGCGAGCGGCTGCACGTGCGCAAGATCCGCTACGCGGAAGCCGGCCAGATAGCCTCGCGCCTGAACGAATTCATTCAGGACCGTGATGAACGCGATGCCCGCCCGCGCGTCACCCCCCGCACAGACCCCGCCGAGGAACGCCGGGGTCCACCCGGAGTGATTCGGGCCCGTCGCGAAGAACCGGCGACCTCGCCAGTTGAGGCGGCCGCCGAGTTGGCGGAACGAGGCGCGATTCGCGGGCGCGTGAAGATCGTTTCCGACGAGCGGGTCAACACCCTGTTCATCATTACCCGACCGGTCAATATCTCCTTTTTCGATGACATTATCGACATATTGGATCAACCGACAGAACCCGAGATCATCGTCCGGGTGATTCATTTGGAGTACGCCTTGTCCGAGGATATCGCCGGCATCCTGAATGAATTTGTCGGTGCCGCTTCATCCGATGAATCGGCCCGGGCGCTGCGCGCCGGGGCAGCCGGCGAAGAAACGGCGGGGGCACGGGCCGAAGCGCTGCGCGAGTTTGCCGCCGGCTTGGCCCGGGAACGTACCCAGCAGCAAGAAGCTGAAACAGGTAGCCAAATCGGGCGCCTTTCGGCCAACACCAAGATTCTCTCCGATCAACGCTCCAACGCCTTGCTGTTGATGGGGCGCCGCAGTGATATTGCCGCGCTGGAAGATATTATTGATCAGTTGGACATCATGCTCGGTCAGGTCCTGATCGAGGCGGTGATCGTGGAAATCAATCTCGGCAAAACTCGCGAGACCGGCATTGACTGGCTCCAACGCACCATCACGGCCTATACACAGGAGCGAACCGGACCGGACGGTGCACTCCGCTTGCGGGAACCAGTGATGGCCTTCGGCGGCGGATCACGACCAGGCGCGCTGGGCGATATGGAGGCCGCCCGCCAAGGCCTGATGCGCGGCCAACCACCCGCCGGCGCGGGAGGCCTTTCCTACTACCTCACATTCTTTGACCTGAACCTCGATGCGATTATTCGCTTGGCGGCCACCTCGCGTGATGCCCGAATTCTGTCTACACCGGTGATCCTGACCACCGACAACACGGAAGCCAAAATCATCGTGGGTGAATCCCGCCCGATTGTCACGTCCACCGCCTCCTCCACCGTCGGGGACCGGACGGTGTCCAGCTACCAATACCGGGACATCGGTATCGACCTGACCGTGACCCCGCGCATCAATCCGCAGCGGTACGTGGTCATGGAAATCAGTCAAAGCGCGGACAACGTGGGTGGGGATGTGGAAATTGACGGCAACTTGGTGCCGATTATTACGCGCCGGGAGATGTCGGCCAACATCGCTGTGCGTAGCGAATCGACCATCGTGCTGGGCGGGTTGGTCAGTACCGATCGCTCGGTGCGCACGACCAAGGTCCCGATTCTCGGCGATATTCCCTTGCTGGGACGGCTGTTCCGCTCCGATTCCACCGAAGACGCACGCACGGAACTGCTGGTACTGATCACCCCGTACGTAATGATGACACCCGAAGAAGCCCGTCAGGAAAGCGTCCGCTTGCACCAAAGTTCGCATTCGAGCCAGACCCAGTGGCACCGGGGTTGGTCGGCCAGTGAATTTGGCTATCCCATGGACGAAGACGACGAACGCAGTCGGCGCTGGCAACGACGACGGCAACCGGCGGAACCGCCGACATCGGCCGATATCCCTCTGGAAGAGGGGACCTATTCCCGGGATGAAGTGCAGCATATCCTGGACAGCCTGCGCCAGCAACCGTCCCAAGTTCACGACCAGCCCGCCGGCTTTATTGAGTGGAACGAAACACAGGAACCGGTATCGATTACACCGCGGCGCGAGTCCGGGGACGCGCAAGAGCAACGGCTCGAATCGGTACCCGAGCAACGACCGGAGGTCACACCTGAGCCGGTGGTATCCGATCCGGAACCCGCAGCGCCTCCCCGTACGCAACCGTTGGACCTACATGCACCGGTTCCCCTTCGCTAATGTGCTAGGTCGCTCCTGCGGCCTGATGGCGCTTTGTCTGTGCTTGGTCGGGCGCGAAGCGCCCGCCGATACGCGCGTCATTAGTCTCGCTCCAAACCTCACCGAACTGGTGTACGCATTGGGATTCGGGCAGCATCTGGTTGGGCGTTCCAGTGCCTGCGACTATCCGACCGGGGCACTCGACGTGACAGTGGTCGGCGGATTCGGCCGGCCCAATTGGGAAGCCCTGATCAACTTGCAACCCGACTGGGTGATCGCCACGGATCTGGAAAAACCGGGACTCATGAAACAACTTGAGCGGCACGGCATACGGGCCCTGACCCTGCCGTGTGAAAGCTGGGCGGAATTAATCGAAGCTGCCCAGCAAATCGCTTCCGCGCTGGGCGCGCCGGAACGGGCGGATGCCTGGATTGCGACGATGACGTCCCGCAAAGAGGCCCTGCGGGATCAAACCCGGGCGTTTTGGGCCGACCGCGACCCGCTGACCCTCTACGCCGAAGTTTGGGGACAGCCGATTATGACACCCGGAAGACGCTCGTTTCTGCATGAAGTCATCCTGTGGACCGGCGCAGATTCCTTGTCCACCCGCCTCCCGACACGCTATCAGTCCGTCAGCACGGAGTGGTTGGTCGAACAGAATCCAGACGTCATTCTGCTGGCCTATATGGTGAGCGACTACGCCGTCGCGGACCGGCTGCGCCAACGCTTGGGCTGGTCACGCATCCGCGCGTTGCAAACCAATCAGATCATTGACGATATCGATCCCGACTGGTTGTTGCGGCCCGGGCCCCGACTGATCAAGGGTGCCGAAGCACTGGCGGAGCGTCTTCGCGCTATTGCGTTAGGCGATGAAGTCGAGTAGTTGGCGCCCGGTCAAATCGCTCACTTATGCGCGCCTTTGCAACCCGCGTTGTCGGGCTGGGGGTTGGCGTGGGGCCGACCGTCGCGCAGCCGGCGGCACCGCCGCCACCGGTGCCGCCTTGACCTCCCGCGATCCCAAGGACTCGTTGCACGTGGTGCAGCGATAATCATGCAGCTCCGCATGAGGCAACACCAACAACAACTTTTCGCGCACGGGCCGCGCCACTTTACATCGGGGACAATACAACTCACTGGCGCGCAGATCTTCAAATTGTCTATTCATCCGACCAGCATACCGGACCGCAGCCCGAGGCGCAAGGCAGGGCGCAGCGTCAGTTGGAGAAGATGAGCTCCTCGCAAAGCCGCGGGGATCGCCAAGCGGAATGCGAATGGTGGAATCCTTTGCGGACTTGGCGGCTTGGCGAGAAAAGCAAACCGGGACAAGTGATCGTTCCGGCCGGTCCCAGCGTGACCGGCCACCGCTTGCAGCGCGGATCTCTGCTGTAGCCGCGCACGTTGGGCGCGGTCGAGCAGGAGTAAGCGAGTAGGAGTGGGAGCCGAGCTGGGGCTCGGCGTTCCCGGGGGGGTGGGACCGGAGAATCGAAAGAACGAAAAGAACCTCTCGCAAAGCCGCGGGGATCGCCAAGCGGAATGCGAATGGTGGAATCCTTTGCGGACTTGGCGGCTTGGCGAGAGAATCAAACCAGATCATGTGATGGTTCCGGCCGGTCCCAGCGTGACCGGCTACCGCTTGCAGCGCGGATCTCTGCTGTAGCCGCGCACGTTGGGCGCGGACGAGTGGGAGTGGACGAGGACAAAAGGAAGAGCCGAGCTGGGGCTCGGCGTTCCCGGGGATGGGAGCAGGGAGATTGGGAGTGTGCAGGGAAGTCCAAAGCGGCGCGCAGCGCCGCAGTCCAAAGGGACCGGACAGGCGACTGGAAAAGAAAACCACTTCGTCAAACGTACAGGACCAACAACACCGTGCCCCCGTAGAGCAGCAGGTTGATGATCAACGGCCAATCCGTCAGCAAAATGCGTTCCGGCTGCCCGCCTTGCTCGTGACGATAGACAAGATCGAGATAGCGAAAGAGTCCAAACAAGACGAATGGAATCGTAAAACTCAATCGCGCGGTTCCGAATTTATCAATTGTGTCGGGCCACAAAGTATAGAGCGCATAACAGACGACCGTGGCACTGCTGACCATGGCAATGAGCTGATCCAGCAACCGCACATCATAGGACCGCATACTGTCCCGGGTCACCGTCGACACATTCTCGAGGATGACCTTTTCATGGCGACGCTTGCACAAGGCCAAGAACAAGGCCAGCAACCCCGTGCAGAGCAGGAGCCAGGGCGATATGTGCACCTGAATCGCCACCCCGCCCGCCAAAGCCCGCAAGACAAATCCCGCCGCGATCACAAACACATCCACCAAAGCCACCCGCTTGAGGCCAAAGGTATAGGCGACTTGCATCAAGGCGTAAATCACCAGCACCCCGGCAAAGGATGTGCCGACCCCATACCATCCACCCACCAAGGCAATACCGGCCAGAACGCCCGCGACAACAGCGGCCACCGGTACACTCAGTTCACCGGCGGCGATCGGACGCATACGCTTTTGCGGATGCAAGCGGTCCTGCTCGCGGTCGCGGATATCATTAAGCAAATAGATCGCGCTGGACAAAAGACAGAACAAGGTTGCCGCAACGGTCACCACCAGCCAATGCGCCCGATCCACCGGCTGATACCGATCCGCCCAGGCAAAAATCAGCGCCGCAAAGACCAAACTATTCTTGGTCCACTGCGCCGGGCGCATGGCACGCAACACGATGACAGGCCACTTATGCATCGGCACGCTCACTGGCCACGCTATGGGGATGCCGGGCCTTCGGTGTCCGGCGCAAGCCGGCCTTGAACCAGAGTTTCCACACCATCCACAACGCTTCGCGAACAATCGCTGAACTCATTTTTGATGCCCCGGAACGCCGTTCTTCGAAAATAATCGGATGTTCCACGATCTTGAATCCGGCCCGCCACGCAGCATGGGTCATCTCGATTTGAAAGGAATAACCATTGGAACGAATGCGATCCAACTCGATAGCTTCCAGCACCCGCCGACGAAAACACTTGAACCCACCGGTCGGATCGGTGAACGGCAACCCGGTGATGGCCTGCACATACACGCCGGCCCCCCGGCTCAACAGCAATCGGCCCAAGGGCCAATTGACCACGCGGACGCCGTTGACATAGCGCGATCCCAGCACGAGATCAGCCGATTGGGCGAGATTCAGCATGGCAGGCACTTCGGCGGGATCATGGGAGAAATCCGCATCCATCTCGAAGACAAAGCCGTAGTGACGCGCCAACGCCCATTTGAATCCGGCCACATAGGCGCGCCCCAAGCCCTCCTTCCCCTGGCGGTGGATGACATGCACCCGCGGCTCACGCGCAACCAAGTCGTCCAACAGTGCCCCGGTCCCATCCGGCGAGTTATCGTCGACAAAAAGGAGATCCACGTCATCACACGCCGCAAACAGTGCCGCTTGAATGGCGTTAACGTTTTCCCGCTCGTTGTATGTTGGAATAATCACCAGCGCTGGATTCATCACGTCATACCGTTGCGCAAAGCCCTGCGTAATTCAAGCAGATGTTACCGCTCGGTCGCCGAGCCCATGTAGGGCAAAGCTTGCGATCGAGGGCGCAAACGCGTACCGTGTCGCCGATGAAATTGACGCTACACTATTATGGGGACCCGATTCTGCGCGAGCCGGCGCAACCGGTGGATACGATCGACGAGGCGATCCGCGAGCTGGCACAAGCCATGATCCGCACCATGCATCAAGAAAGCGGCATCGGCTTGGCCGCCCAACAAATTGGCCGAAACACCGCGATCTGCGTGATCGATTTGCTCCCGGAAATGGATGTCGATGACGACGATCAACGCCTGCACCCGGACATCGCCATGCCCTGGGTACTGATTAACCCCAAAATTGTCACCACCGACGCTACTGCGTGGGTGCGCGAGGAGGGCTGCCTGAGTTTTCCGCAGATCACGGCGAACATTCAGCGTCCGTGGACGATCGAACTGGTGTACCGGGACCTCGACGGCGCTGAACATCAGCGTACTGTATCGGGTATGTTGGCCCGGGTGGTGCAACATGAGGTCGATCATTTAAATGGCGTATTGTTTATTGACCGCATGTCGCACGTGAAGAAATTTGCGTTAAAAGGAAAGCTTAAGCGGCTGCGTGAGGAAACGCGGGCCCAACAAGAGGGATAACTCCCCTGCCGGCCTCACTGCGGCCCACTGTTACGATTATGTCCGACCATCGCTATATCCTTTGGTTGGCCCTTGTGGCCTGTTCATCGCCCCTGACCGAAGTGGAAGTGGCATGGGCCGATACGTCCTGCTGCCCGCTTTATGGCGCTATCGATTTCCTGCCGGTCGTACTGGCTGACGCGGAGAGCCACGCGGGTGTGCCGAACGCGATCGAAACCACATCACGACCTGCCGGGATTCGCCAACAGCGCTCGGCCCAGTTGAATCGCGACCTGTTCGCTCCGCATATGCTGGGCACGGCCGACGACGCGATTCAGGGGCTGTCCATTGAGCTATTCGACGGCGAGACACAAAATTTCCGCATTGTGCAGCGCGAACATCGTTCACCCACCAGCTACACGTTGCTGGGTGCACCAGTGGATCGGCCGCACACGCCTATGGTGCTCTCATACGAACAGGGTGCGCTGACTGCGTGGATAAAGGATGCGTCCGGGGAATTAATTGAAGTTCACGCTGGTCCGGAGACGGATACAACGATGATGGTGGCCCGTAGCCCTGATTCATTTTTGCCCTGCGGCGGGGGGCTTTCACCGCCCGCGCCTTCTGCTCCCCGACAGCCAACGACCGTTTCGATGGCCGAGGATTGGGGACCGTTATCCACCGGAACGCTTACGGTGGATGTCGCGATCGTGTACACCGATCTAGCCCGAAGCGACGCCGGTGGCGACGCAGCGATCCGATCCGAAATCCACAGCGCCATTGCCCAAGCCAACTTGGTCAATTCGAATAGCGATGTGAACCTGGTCTATCGGCCGGTTTACATTGGTCGGGTGGACTATTTTGAAGCCGATTCTATTACGGATTTAATGCGGATCACCGACAATGATGGTCTGTTCATGAGCGAGGTCCATTGTGTTCGCGACCATTACGGCGCCGACCTGGTTCAACTCGTGGTGAGCACCGTCGAGGTGGGCGGATTGGCCTGGATCATGTGCGACCTGGTCAGCGATTACAGCGATAATGGTTTCAGCCTTGTAGCGCAGTCGGCGCTGAGCCAATACGTGATGGCACATGAACTCGGCCACAACTTCGGTTGCGACCATGACAGCGATAACTTAAGCGATTGCCGGGTCCAGGATTACGCCATGGGTTATCGCTTCAATTGGAGCTTTCATCAATTTCGTACGGTCATGGCGTATCTACCCGGCCAGACGATTCCGAATTTTTCGAATCCGGATGTCATTTATCCATCAAACGGCGGTTTACCAACCGGTGTGACGGATGAAATCGATAATGCGCGGGTGATGCGGGACAATGCCTCGATTGTGGCGGCCTATCGCCCCACGCTTTATCCGCGCGTACCCCCTCCGCCCTCAAACGTCGCAGTTGTCCCGGTCCAATCCAACGTCGTACGCGTGAGCTGGCAAGCCTGTGGGGCGACGGGCTACGAGATTCGCCGGGACGGTGTACCCGTGGGCACCACCGCGAACACGTGGTTTGAGGACGTGGAAGTGCCGCCGGGCAGTGAGCGCTGTTGGACAGTGGTCGCGACCAATCAACATGGCGCGTCTTCCGTATCGGCTTCGGCGTGCCTCAGCGTGCCCGCCCTCCCTCAATTTGTCCTCAACGGTACGATCCAGCATCCCACCTACCTGCATGCGGATCCCGGCATGACGCTTTATGCCGCCGTGCGCGGCACGGAACTATATGTGGCCACATGGTCAACCGGTATCTTTCCCGACGACTCCACGCGCAACGATCATTTTCTTTTCGTGACCGATGCGCTATTACCCTCTGCCAGCGCCAATGCGCCTTGGGACAAGAGCGGGCAGGTGGCCGTCGCGGCCAACACCCCCTTCGTTGGCGCCGAAAGTAAAGGGGACTTTGTCGGCTGGTTCAACGCCCCCGCCAGTGCGCAGGTAATGAAATCCCCCTTTAACCAACGCAAGATGGAGGGGGTGATCGACCTTGTGGAAGCCTTTGGCGCCATGCCCGGGGTGATTTATCTCGCGGCGGCGGCCTACAACACCGAGGACGGCGGGGCGTTGGTGGCGCAGGCGCCGGCCGGGTCCGGCCCCGATATTGAGCCGCACGAATTTCTCAAGCTGTATACGGAAGCGATTCGTGACGAATGGGGGAATGGAATCTTTGATCGTCTGGACCCGCAACGGGACTTTGTCACACACGAAATAGAATCGAATGTGGGCGGGGTCACACTGGTTTGGGCTGCGGTACCGGGGCAAGCGTACCGGATTGAGTTCGCCGACACCCCCAATACCGGTTGGCAAGCGGGCCCGCAATTAACTGCGGGCGTCGATGACCTGGCACTTACGTGGACCGACAACAACACGGCTCCCGCTACGCGCGTGTACCGGGTGCGACTCGATTAACACCGGAGTGGCCAACGCCCCCTCACCCTTTCAAGCTCCGCCCAAGCGTTTCCAGCTCGTCAGCCAATTGGGGCGGAAGTTTGTCGCCAAACATGGCAAAATGCGCGCGCAGATCATCCATTTCCGCAAGGAGCGCAGCTCGATCGACCTGCAAGAGTGTGTCCAATTCGGCTGCCGTGAAATGCATGCCGGACAAATCCAATCCATTTTCGTCCGGAGCTAAACCGAAAGGTGTTTCCACCGCATCGACCCGATTTTCACACCGCTGCACGACCCATTTCAGTACTCGGCTGTTTTCACCAAACCCCGGCCAGAGCCACTTGCCTTGATCATCCTTCCGAAACCAGTTTACATAGAATATCCTTGGTAATTTATCCGGCGCGGGCGCCTGTTGGCCGATGCGAATCCAATGGGCAAAGTAGTCCCCCATGTGATAACCGCAAAATGGCCGCATCGCCATTGGGTCACGCCTCAGCAGTCCGACCGTACCGGCCGCCGCTGCGGTTGTCTCGGACGACATTATCGCCCCTAGAAACGTACCATGAATCCAGCTTTTGGCCTCGGTAACCAAAGGAATCGTGGTGGCGCGGCGGCCTCCAAACAAGAAGGCATCGATCGGCACACCGGCGGGATTCTCCCACTCCTTGGCTATCACCGGGCATTGTCGGGCCGGTGTGGTAAAGCGCGCGTTGGGATGCGATGCGTTGCGTCCGCACTCCGGCGTCCACTCACGCCGCAACCAGTCCGCTAATTGTTCGGGCGGAGCCCCGTCAATGCCTTCCCACCAGATATCGCCGTCGGGGCGGATCGCACAATTGGTAAAGATGCTGTTCGCAGATAGTGTGCGCATGGCATTGGGATTGGATTTCATGCTGGTCCCCGGGGCCACACCGAAAAAGCCGGCTTCCGGATTGATGGCATGCAAGCGACCATCCGCGCCAAACTTCATCCAGGCAATGTCATCGCCGATGGTTTCCACTTTCCACCCGGGAATCGTGGGCTTGAGCATAGAAAGATTGGTTTTGCCACAGGCGCTGGGAAACGCCGCCGCAATATATTTCACGGCACCGTCCGGGGAGATCAGCTTCAGGATCAGCATGTGTTCAGCCATCCAGCCCTCGTCGCGGGCCTGCACCGAGGCAATCCGCAGGGCATGGCACTTCTTGCCCAACAGCGAGTTGCCTCCGTAACCTGAGCCATAGGACCAGATTTCGCGTGTCTCCGGGTAATGCGTGATGTACTTATTCTCCGGGTTGCACGGCCAAGGGACATCGGGTGTTTTAGCGTCTTTCAAAGGTGCGCCCACGGAATGAATCCCGCGCACGAAATCCTCGCTATCCCCCAGCACCTCCAACACCTTGCGACCAACCCGGGCCATGATGTGCATATGCACCACCACGTAGGCGGAATCGGTAATTTCGAACCCGATCTTGGCAATAGGACTGCCGATGGGCCCCATCGAGTACGGAATCACATACATCGTGCGCCCCTGCATGCAGCCTGCATAAAGCTCCCGCAGACGGGCCTTCATTTCATCCTTGTCCGCCCAGCGATTGGTTGGACCTGCATCCGCCTCGTTCGCGGAGCAAATGAATGTGAACTCTTCGACGCGGGCGACATCGGCGGGGTCGGACCGGCAATAGAAGCTATTGGGGCGCTTCTTCTTGTTGAGCGGAATGAATGTGCCTGCCTTTACCAATCCATTGGTCAAGCGATCATATTCCTCCGGCGATCCATCACACCAAACCATCCGATCCGGCTGACACATCGCAACCACTTCCTCGACCCAACTCAATAGTTTCGCATTCGTAGTTGCCCTCATCCGCTGCCCTCCTCTATTCGACCCACCGTCCGCCGTCGCCTGACACTTACTTTGCACCGCTTCCGGGGCCACGGACCATCAGGCCTCCCCACGACTCAAGGTAGGGGGTTCTCCCTACCCGGTCGATCAGCAAACGCATTCTTTAGCCATGGCATCAGGTAACGGCGGGATTAGAACGTCTGAAGGGACAGAGAAACTGCCACAGTTTCTCTGTCCCCAACACATTAGCATTCGCCCGAAGGGCTGCGAAGAGGGGGGGACGGGACGGTTTTCGGTGCTGGGTTCTCGGTTTTCGGGGCGCAAAGGTACGGTTTCAGGACATGGGTAACACGAGAGTTTCAAGACCTAGGTAACACACAGCGGTTATAGGGTGTGTTGATTCACTCGCGGCGCGTCGCAAGCGACGGCCCTGCAGTCCAGTTATAGGAGTCTTTACGCCCTAAAGCCGGTACTCTGACAATCATGTTGCATTCGCCCGAAGGGCTGCTACGCGGTGGGCAAAAGGGTCGAAGCGCAAAGCGCTTCTCGCGTGGGAGCACGTCAGGCGGAGCCGAGCGCAAGGCGCGCGGGACGGGGCTGGACTCATG
>SKLK01000250.1 GCA_007123265.1 Kiritimatiellia bacterium | reverse complement strand
CGGATCAAGAAAATCTTTGAAATGGTGGATATCGTCCGGATCGACCACTTCCGTGGCTTCGAAGCCTACTGGGAAATACCCGCCCACGAAGAAACGGCAATGAACGGGCGCTGGGTCGAAGGACCAAAAGAAGCGATCTTCGATGCAATGATCAAGGCCATCGGCAACCTGCCGATCATCGCCGAAGACCTCGGCATCATCACCGATGGCGTGGAAGCCCTGCGCGACCGCTACCATTTCCCCGGCATGCGCATTCTCCAATTCGCTTTCGGCAACGATGCGAAAGCCGCGGAATACCGGCCGGAAAGTTATCCCCGCAACTGCATCGTCTATACCGGCACCCACGACAACGATACCACGGTGGGCTGGTTCTGGAGCAACGCGGGGGAGGGCAGTACCCGATCGCAAGAGGAGATCGAGGCCGAGCGTCACACAATCCTCTCCTATGTCGGCACCGACGGCAGCCAAATCCATTGGGACATGATCGCGTTGGCCTGCAAATCCAACGCCGCCACCGCCATTTACCCGCTGCAAGACCTCCTCGGCCTCGGCTCTGAAGCCCGCATGAACGTGCCCGGCGTCGAAGGCGGAAACTGGCGCTGGCGCTTCCAATGGGAACAGCTGACCCCCGGCATCCAACAGCGCATGCGCGATATCACCAAGTGGGCCGAACGCTTGCATTAAACCTGAATAGATATGGCCGCGCCCGCGTCTAATCCGGTGAATAGAGACGACGAACCCATCGACGTGGCGCGTCTCGTTCACGCCGCACAAGGCGGGGATGAACAAGCATTCGGGGAATTGATGCAGGCCTATCATGCAAGAATCTATGCGGTGTTGATCGGCATGGTCCGCAATGCGGACGATGCCCGCGACGTGTCGCAACAAGTCTGGATCAAGGTCTGGAGCAAATTGGACACCTTCAAAGGCGATGCCAATTTCTATACCTGGCTCTACCGCGTCGCCACCTTCGCCGGCCTCGACTTCATCCGCCGCCGCGATCGCAGGCGCGAAACGGAAATCTCGGATGCCCTCGAACCGGACCGCAACGCCGACGACATTGTCCCGACCAGCCTCACCTCGCGACCGGATCACGCCGCCCTGTCCGCCGAAGTGCAGGACGTGTTCGAACAGGCCCTGCAAACCTTGTCGCCCGAACACCGCACCACCCTGATCCTGCGCGAGGTGGAAGGCCTTTCCTATGACGAAATCGCCACCGTCATGAAATGCCGTCGCGGCACGGTCATGTCCCGTATCTTTTACGCCCGCAAACGTATTCAGCAGGCCTTGGAGGACCTACGATGAACCCGGAAAAAGCTGCTCGCTGGCTCAGTATGGCGCTCGATAACGAGTTGCCCGAAGCCCGTCGCACCCAACTCGAGCGCTATCTCGAACAGCATCCCGAACTGGTCCAACTACGCCAACAATGGCAACAACTGGGCGAGCACTGCCGCCGCACCGCGCCGGCCCCCGACCAGACGCCCGCCGCTGCGTGGCAGGACGTGCAACGGGCGCTGCGCCAGCAAAACGCACCGCGCGAGGCCCACGCCACAATCCTGCCCCTACGCCCGCGCTGGGGCTGGCTCGCTGCTGCAGCCGCCGTACTGATTATGGCCGGGGTATGGGGCTGGAACCTGCGCAGCCCGTCGCTTGACCTGCGCCCGATTGCGTTGGCCGACCGCACCCAAGTCGAGTGGGTCGAAACCGATTTGCCCGATGCCATGTCAATGGTCTACGAAGATTCAACCACCGGTTTAACCGTCATCTGGGTGATGACATCCGATAACGGCGAGGAGGACGAACATGCTGGCTAAGCATTCACACACACAACCCCGCAAACGATGGCTGGCCCTGTGGCTTGGGCTGGTGCTCTGGCTGCCCCTCGTCGGCGTGGCCAACGGACAAACCACCGTCAACGTCGACGCCCTGTTGATTCATGCCTCCGACCGCCCCGCCGCATTGGATGCGCGATTGGACCGGGTCGAATACCGTTTGCGCCGCATCTTCCAATTCGAGCACTACGCCCTCCTCAACAACACGCAATCCCTGCTAACCCTGCCGTCGCAAACCCGGCTTGACCTCGGGCACGGCTACACCCTGCACATCAACGCCGCGCCGCGCAATGGCCGCGTCCGCGCCGAAGTACAGTGGTACCAGGGCCGAACCCGCCTGCTCAGCACCTCCGTCGCCCAGCGCCGCGGCGTACCCGCCATCCTCGGCGGCCCCGCCTATCAAGGGGGCACACTGATCCTCGTACTCGAATTCAATTAGGCCGTGACCATTCATATCTTTGTCGCGAGCATTGTCGGAATCTTTGTCGACAAAGTTCCGCGGGTTGGAATCGGTAGGGCGAACCGTCCCGGTGAGCCGCAAGAAAAGCGCAGGCACATGCCCGGCAACTGATCGCTTACGTTTGCGTCAACCACCGCTCCATTTCCGTCAATCCCTCGGGCGTTCCCATATCCAACAGCGGCGGATCCACCCGCGCCGCCCGTAACCGCCCGTCCGCGACCAGTTGCGGGAACAACTCCGTCTCCAACGAGTACGCGTGCCCGGCCGGGACCAGACCCAATGCGTCCGGCTCAATCCGGTACACGCCTCCGTTGATCCAGCCCGCTTGCCGGTCCGCCTTTTCCAGAAAAGCGGTGATCCGACCGTCCTCGACGAACTCCACCGTGCCGAAACGACCCGCCGCCTCGATCCGCGTCACCGCCAAGGTCACCGTCCAATCGTTGGAAAAGTTTTGGGACGTTTTTCCAATCGTTGGAAACTTTTGGGCTGTTTTTTCCAATCGTTGGAAAACTTTTTGATCGTTTTTCCAATCGTTGGAAACTTTTGCGCTGTTTTTTCCAATCGTTGGAAAAGTTTTTGCCTCGTTTTCCAATCGTTGGAAATCCAGATTCGGTAGCAGGGTATCGCCATTCACGACCCAAAACGCCCCGGGTTGAAGGTGCGGACGGACATAGGCGACGGCGCCGCCGGTACCCAGCGGCTCGGGCTCGCGCGTGACGGTGATGGACAGATCCTGTTGCGCGGCCCACGCTTCGATCGCGTCGGCCATATGGCCCGCGGCGAGATGGAAGTGGGTGACGCCGCCCCGCTGTAGCCAGTCGATTTGCCATTCGATGAACGGCCGACCAGCGACGGGTACCAGGGCCTTGGGCCGATCGGGATACAGCGCGCGTAGCCGTGTGCCTTGACCGCCTAATAGGATGATGGCTTGCATGGGGGAGGGACCTACAATTGATCGATCAAAACGCCGCGCAGGATCAGGATGGTGACCACGACGGCGAGGGCGATACGGTAATAGCCGAACAGGGCGAGGCCATGCCGTTTGAGATAGCTGAGAAACCATTTTACGGAAATGATCGCGGCGATGGTGGCGACGGTGAAGCCGATGAAGATGTTCATGAATCCGAACTCGTTCAACATGATCGTGCCGTGGGTGACGGTGTCGTAGACCGTGGCTGCGGTCAGGGTAACGACGCCGAGCAGGAAGCT
>SKLK01000266.1 GCA_007123265.1 Kiritimatiellia bacterium | reverse complement strand
TTGGCCTTGGATACCGATCATGCCAATCCCATTGAAGGCGCCCAGACCGATTGGTTGGCCGATCGACTGGACGAGCGCCGGCAGGTGCGCCACCTGCTGCCCGTCTATCATGTACCGGCCTATCCTTCGCATCGCAGTTTGGATGATGCGCGCAATACGAAGATTCGCGAGTTGTGGGTGCCCCTGTTCGAGTCCGCCGGTGTGCACATGGCTTTCGAACACCACGATCATACCTTTAAACGCACGGCGCCACTGTTGAACGGACAAATTGACGCGGACGGCATCGTCTTTCTCGGTGATGGCGCGTGGGGCGTGGCTACACGTCTGCCCCGACATGCCGAAACCGATCCCCACTTGCAGGTGGCGCAAGAAGTGCACCATGTGTTTCTTGTTACACTCACCGACACCGGGCGTCTGGTGCAGGCGGTGGACGTGCACGGCGTAATCTTTGACGAGATGTATCAGGCGGGCGGTGATGGCATCCCGCCTGCACCGGATCATGTGCAGGTGGATCGTGCCACCTCCGTCTCGGTCGATTTGTCGTGGTCGGCGGCGCCGCGGGCCACCGCGTACGTGGTGGAGCGCGACGGGGCCGCGGTGGGTACAACCGACACCACCCGCTGGCGGGATGCGGATCGTCCGCCGGAAACGTCGGCCCAGTACACGGTGCGGGCCCTGAATCGATCCGGCGAATCCGCTCCCTCTTCGCCGGTTCTGGCGGTCACGACGGCGCCACCGGCGATTCCCGGCCCACCGACTGCGGTAGTCGCCACCGCAGTCGGGCCCACCGCCGTCCATATCCAATGGCCCGCGCCTTCAGTGGCCTATACCTATACGGTCGTTCGCGACGGAGTCGATATCGCCACGGAAGTGGAAGCGTTGACGTTTACCGATCATGGGCTGGAAGCCGATACCAGCTATACCTATCATGTGCGGGCGGTCAACGTGAGTGGGGCATCGTCCCTTTCCCCGGCCGCCTCCGTGACGACGGGTGCTTTGGTCAGCCCGTTTACGTTGGACGGCGCCCCGGACAGCCCGGGCTACCTGTTGGCCTCGCCCGGGATGCGGATCTATGCGGCGCTTCGCGGCACGGACCTTTATGTGGCCACATGGACCCCCGCCGGCGGTGACAGCGACCATTTCATCTTCGTGACGGATGAATTACTTCCCGCCGCCACTCGGCGGATGGTGTGGAATAAGAAGGGGTTTATCGCGCTTCCGGAAGGCAAACCCTATCTCGGCGCGGAAAGTACGTCATCTGATTTTGTGGGATGGTTTGATGCGCCGGGGACGGCGCAAGCATTTCGATCGCCGGTGGCCGGCGAAAAGATCGAGGGCGTGATCGATGTGGTGGAAGCGTTTGGTCGCTGGCCGGAGAGCATCTACCTTTCCGCCGCAGCGTACGGCACGGCGAGTTTCAATTCATTGCGGGCACAGGTCCCGCTGGGCAACGGGGATGAACATATTCATCCGCACGAGTTTCTCGCTTTGCCCATGGACGCGATTCGAGACAGTCTTGGCATCGGTGTGTTCGACCGGTTGGACCCCGGCCGCTCCTTCGGCCTGTCGGCTGCAGAGTTGCCTGAAGGGGAAGGATTCACCATCCGGTGGCGCGCGGTGCCGGGACGTCAGTATCATGTGTGGCGCGCAACGGATTTACAGGCGGACAGGCCTTGGACACGCCTGACCGCAGGCCCCCTGACAGCGGCCTCGGGGGTAGACGAGATGGTTTATAAAGACGATGACAGCGACGATGTACCCACAGCATTTTACTATGTGGAAGTGCTGGACGCCGTCGCGCCATAAATCCTCGCACCTGGTTGCGTAACCGACGGTATGGACTACAGTAGTCTGGGGAGGAATTTGTCCTTGCCGGAATTCGGGAATAGGGGTATCAACCTCCGATTGCATCGGGTGCAAATGGTCGGTTGATGAGAAATGGATCCATGGGAAAACCGGCCCTTCCAGGATGTGTAGTATTAAAAATACGTTAAACAAATGGCTGCGTTTCGCCGTGGTTGCGTTTGCGTTGGGCGCAGTCGCTTGGGTGATTGAAGCAAGCGCAAGTGTCGGCCCCGAGGAGGCCTTGCACCGGTCCAGTCGGCGCACGGCGATGGTGATATCGGAAGTCATGTATCAACCATCCGACCCGGCGCTGGCGTTCGTAGAGTTATTCAATTCCAGCCCGCTGACCAAAGACTTGAGTGGATGGCGTTTGGGCGGGGCGATCCTCTACACCTTTCCAGCAGGTACCATCGTCACCGGACGCAGTTTTCTGGTTGTTGCCCTGGATCCCATAGCGCTGGAATCCGCCTATGGCTTGACCGGTGTGCATGGTCCCTACGACGGATCGTTGCATCAAGCGTCCGGGGACGTGTACCTCTACAATCGTTTGGGCGGTTTGGTGTTGGAAGCGGCATACGATGCCCGGTATCCATGGCCCGCGGCACCCGCCGGTAGCGGGCATTCGCTGGTATTGGCGCGACCGTCCTATGGGGAGAGCGCTCGCGAGGCCTGGGCGGCCAGTGCGCTGAAAGGCGGATCGCCGGGTGCCCATGAACCGGCGGTCAGCGATCCGCTGGATGGGGTGGTGATTAATGAGTTTCTGGCCCATACCGACGAGCCGGACGTCGACTTCGTTGAATTGTTCAACACCAGCGATGCGCCCATTGATCTGTCCGGCGCCTGGCTAAGTGACAAAGCCGACACGAACCGTTTCCAAATTCCCGGCGGCACGGTACTGCCGCCCGGCGGCTTCCTTACTTATGACGAAACGGAGCTGGGCTTTGCCTTGGCCGCAGCCGGTGAAGCGGTGTTTTTGGTCAATCCAGACGATACCCGTGTGATTGATGCGATTCATTATGACGCGCAGGCGAACGGCATTTCCATGGGCCGCTATCCGGACGGCGCCCCGGAATTCCGCTTGCTGGCCACGCCGACACCCGGCGATCCGAATACCGATCCGCATTGGAGCCCTGTAATCATCAACGAGATCATGTTCAACCCGATCTCGGGTGATGACGCCGACACCTATGTGGAGCTGTACAATCGCGGCGCTGAGGCGATCGATATGAGCGATTGGCGCTTCGTGGAAGGGATCAGCTTTACCATTCCCGACGGCGTAACGCTGGCGCCGGGCGACTATCTGGTCATCGCCAAGGACCGGGATCGGCTGATCGATCGCTATCCGCAACTGCATAGCGGCAACACGCTCGGCGATTTCGGCGGTCGACTCGCCAACTCCGGTGAGCGACTGGCTCTAGCGATGCCCTCTTTCCGCTCAGAGTTGCCGACGGACTACGTAACGGTGGATGAAGTGCATTATCGCGATGGCGGCCGCTGGGGCGAGTGGGCCAACCGCGATGGCAGCAGCTTGGAGCTGCGCGACCCACGTAGCGATAACCGGTTGGCCGCGAATTGGACCCATAGCGACGAGTCGGCCAAAAGCGAGTGGGTGCTGATTGAACATACCGGTGTATTGGATCATGGCCAGGGGCCCGCGAATCAATTGCATATCAT
>SKLK01000001.1 GCA_007123265.1 Kiritimatiellia bacterium | reverse complement strand
CGCCTCACTCTCGCCACCGCTATTCGCCCACAATCCCCATGCGTCTGCTTGAAGGGTTTGATTGGATTCACCACTCGCGCGAAAATGGCCGGCATTCCCAGACGTCGAGAGCAGCCAACCGCCACCCCAGTTTATGCCGCCGTTGCTGCCGTTCAGCCAGCCGGCGCTGTACGCGCTATCGCCGGCATGATCCGTCGCCCCCGCATTCGGGTTGTCGGTGATGCCGTCGCCTTCGATGCGGAACAGGTTTGCGCCGACGTCGAGCGGCAGGGTCAACACCTCCCATTGGTTTGTCATCGGCAGAAAACCCGCTTCACCCGTGCGCTGATTTTCCCATGTTAAGGGCCCCTGCAAACGCGAGGCCTCACCGCGAACATCAAAAGTCGTTTGTGTGTAAGCGATAAAGATATCGGATCCGGGCTCGTCTATACGCAGACCGGTAAAGTCCGCATCGACACATCCGCTGACAATGACGATCCAATCATTCCAGTCATTGTTATCCCATGTTCGTTCCGCTATATCCGGGTGCCCGTCATGAAATACAAAATCCAATTGCCAGGTGCCTTCTGGAATGGAGAAATCGACCACCCACTCGTCGTTCGTCACATTCAGCATCGAGATCGATTGCACATTCAACCAACCATTGCGACCGATAAAGAGAACGACCTGTTCCGCATCCGCCAATGATCCGTCACGGGCACGATAATGAATCGACACCGGCACACACCCTTCCGGGATCTCCGGTTCGACAGTCGCAAGCCCCGGTAAACCCGCGCAATCGCTAACCGCTACGACCCAGTTGCGGTCCTCGTTCGTATCCCATACCGCATCTTCCTCTGCTTCGTCGAAAAAGGACATATTCAGCTCGAACGTTCCCTCCGGTACGTCTACCGTCGTCGTCCACGTCCCATCCAGCTGATTGGTCATGATCAAGTCATCGATGTCCTGCCATCCGTTGCGGCCCACATGCATCCACACACTGGTGGCCGATTCCAAGGGCCCATCGGTCGGATCAAAGTTAATCTCAATCGGTTCGCAGCCCGATGGTTGTGCCGGGTTCGGCGTGACGATGCCCGTGCCCTGTGGCGGTTCACGCGAGAAGATCTGCAGGCTGTACATGCCCATGTTGACCGCCGCTTCCCCGTTTTGAACATTCACCTGCAATGGGCCGATATCGTCGAACTCGGCGTCGTACGTAACCGAATCACTATTGAAATGGCTGTACCACGCTCCATCGGCCGGGAAACCGATCATGTAATTATTGTTGGTCCAGCGAGTAGAGGAGAAATTGGCGACGACCACCACATCGTCCGTGCCCCCCCCGTCGTCCCAGCGAATAAAGGCAATCACATTGTCTGCGTCATTGACATGATGCACATCAATACCGGTCCCCTTCAGCCCTTGCATCCCGCCACGCATGTTGCGTCGGGAATGAATTAGATCGGTGTACGCATGGACCAGCCCGGCAAACGTGTTGGTTCGATCCCATCGCAATGGCGTATCATCATGAAAGGCTTGCGTCTCCAGCATTTCCTGTCCTTGAAAGATCATCGGGATACCGGGCGTCGTCATCACGATGCCCGCCCCCAGCAGCGACCGTTTGCGCGACCATATGCTTTCGGGCTGGTCCCAGAAGATCTCGCGCGGAATACGGCTGCGGTCATGATTGGCTGCGATGTAATCGTGCGCCTCGGTAAAGACCACACGGGCATGGGATGCCCAGTTGGCGAGCAGATCGCGAACCACCCACATGTTGCGTGAGGAATCAGAGCCCGGCACGATTTGACCGTGTAAGCCCCACCGGTATGCGACATCCCACTGATTTTCGAAATTCATCAGGCCATCGAACGCATGATCCTCCGCGCCCCGCACGACATGCGGATACGTATTGGCCAGCTCGGTATTGATGGTGTCGAGCATCTGTCGACCGGTATCATTAGAGCCGAGATCCGTGTTGATAATATTGAATACCGAGTCCCAGCGAAAACCGCCGATACGGTATTCCTCCACCCACATGAAGATTTGGTCGCGAATAAAGTCGCGGACCTCGCTGCGGCCAAAATCCGGCCGGGTTGACCCCCACGGCGTGTGGGCGCGACCGTCGTTATAGAAATAGATGCCGCCCAGGTTGTTCTGGTACCAGCCGTCAAAGCGCCACATGTCAAGATCGCTGGGTCCATAGTGATTGTGCACCACATCCATAAACACCGCGATCCCCCGCTCGTGCGCCGCGCGCATGAACCGCTTCATGGCATCGGGTCCGCCGTAGTCCGATTCGATGGCAAAAAGATCAGATGGGTTGTAGCCCCAACTACGTCCACCAGCAAATTCGTTGACCGGCATCAACTTGATCACGTTAACCCCGAGATTCCGGACGTGATCCAAACGTGCGATCGCTTGATCGAAGGTGCTGGGCGGGTTCTGCCCGCCAAACGTACCCAGGTGCATTTGATAAATCACCAGATCATTCCGCCACGGCATCGGGATGTCCGTCTCGCCCCAATCAAAAGCATCAGGATCATAAATAACGGAATTACCATTCGAGTTCGTGACGCGTCGTGCCCGCGGATCGCGACGATCAAAGCTGTTGTTGATACGGTACTTGTACTGTTGACCAGGAACAGCGCCCGCAATATCGACTGACCAAATGCCACTTCCCTCGTCAACCATCGGCGTTGTCGCCCAGCCATTGAACTGGCCCTTCACCCCCATGCTGGTGGCGTTGGGCGCCCAGACACGAAAGGTAACACCGCCACCGTCGTTCGTATAGACCATGGAGCCCAACTCGCCAGGGAAACGTGTGGATTGAGCGACAGCCGGCAAGACCATGCACCCGGAAAGCAACCACCACACACTAATTCTAATCATCCATTTTTTACGCATTTGCACACACTCTTTCCGTACATTGGATAGACACGAGTAAAAACGATTTACTGCGTCACCCTACCCCAAAAAAGAGATAAAGTATACCCCTCCCCACGCTTCGCACAACGAATGGGTCCGCGTTTCTGGTGATTAGGCAAATCAGGGAATCACCTAATTGCTTGACGGGTCCGTCAGTCATTCTTTATCTTTTACCTTGGCGCTAGTTTAATCGAGCGTCGACTTAAACATAGAATGGTTCATTTTAGACTGGAGGATGCATGCCGATCACGTCACTGCTCGACCCGGATACCGCGGCCCGAAACATGGCGGAAATAGAGCCCCAATATTCTCCCCAGGAAGCTCTTGTTGAAGCCCACCGATGCCTGTTTTGTTTTGATGCGCCCTGTATAAAAGCCTGCCCAACGGGAATTGACATTCCCGGCTTCATCAAGAAGATCGCTTCGCACAATCTCACGGGCTCGGCACGCACGATCCTTTCCTCGAATATTCTCGGAGGTAGTTGTGCGCGGGTCTGCCCAACGTCGGTGCTGTGTGAGGGCGCCTGCGTGATGCTGGATCGGGATGAAAAACCGATCAAAATCGGCCGGCTACAACGCTATGCCACCGATCACGTGTTCGACAACGATCTACAGGTGCTTCATCCACCGGAACAGAAATCCGGCAAGCGGGTGGCCCTGATTGGTGGCGGCCCCGCGAGTTTAGGCTGTGCGGCGGAACTCGCCCTACTGGGGCATGACGCGGTGATCTTCGAACGGAAGCCGGAAGCGGGCGGATTAAATACCTACGGGATTGCCTACTACAAGCTGACCCCGGAAATGAGTCTGAAGGAAGTGGAACTGGTCAAGCGTTTGGGCGTCGAGATTCGCACCGGCGTAGACGTTGGCACGGACATTACGGTAGCCGAGCTGGAGAAGGAGTTTGATGCCATCTTTCTCGGCGTGGGCCTTGGCCATACCTACCGGCTTGATATTCCGGGCGAGGACTTGCCGGAAGTGTTTGAGGCGTTGGCGTTTATCGAGGACCTACACGTGAACCCCCTGCATGAAGTAGCGGTCGGCAAGCGCGTGGCAGTGATCGGCTGTGGCAACACGGCAATTGACGCGGTCACGCAAGCCAAGCGCTTGGGCGCTGAGCATTCGGTCATTATCTACCGGCGTGGCGAACGAGACATGCCCGCGTATTTGTATGAATATGGCTTGGCCAAACGCGATGGCGCCGAATTCATCTTCAACGCCGTGCCGGTCGAGGTGCTTGAGAAGGATGGGCATGTATGCGGCTTGAAATTGGCCCGCACGAAAGTGGATGACAACGGCAAGCTGCAGGTCATCGCAGGATCTGAATTCGAGTTGCCCTTCGATATGGTGATCAAGGCCTTGGGCCAGGAAAAGATGACCGACATGCTGAAATCCATAGTGCCGGATGTAAACCTGACGCGGAATGGGTGTATCGAGCGCGACGCGGCTACCGGCCAAACGAATGTGCCTCATATCTTCGCTGGTGGCGACGGTGCGAATGGTGGATCGGAAGTGGTTAATGCCGTGGGCGAAGGCAAGAAGGCCGCCCGGGGCATACACCGACTATTTACGAATGAAGCTATTGAAGGGCCCATCCAATGGACCCGGATGGGGGTCGTCGGCGATAAGCCTGTGGGTTCGGGCTTGGATCATCCGATTCGCGTCGATGAACATGAAACGGCATTTATTTAAGGAGAATGGGTTATGGCTGACTTATCAATAAATTTGGCTGGAATCAAATCCCCGAATCCGTTTTGGGTCGCATCGGCGCCTCCATCCAATACAGCGTACCAGTGTCACCGGGCCTTTGAAGCGGGCTGGGGCGGCGTGGTCTGGAAAACGATTGGCGAGCCGATCGTCAATGTCAGTTCGCGCTACTCATCGTTGGACCTGAACGGCTCGCGGATGGTGGGCCTGAACAATATCGAGTTAATCACGGATCGGGCGCCCGAGACCAATTTCCGCGAGATTCGTGAGTGCAAAGACCGGTGGCCGGATCATGCCATTATTGCGTCGCTGATGACCGATACGCGTGAGAATTGGCATGATTATATGAAAGCATCGGCTGACGCCGGTGCCGATGGCGTCGAACTCAACTTCGGTTGTCCACACGGGATGTGCGAACGCGGTATGGGATCGGCCGTGGGACAGAACCCGGATGTGATCGAAACGATTGTGGGCTGGGTCATGGAGGTCGCGGAAATTCCCGTGATCGTCAAATTGACCCCGAACATTACGAGCATCAATCATGCGGCGCGTGCGGCCAGCCGGGCCGGAGCCAATGCCATCTCGTTAATCAACACGATCAACAGCATCACTCAAGTGGATCTCGACCGTATGTGTCCCGAGCCGTACGTGGCCGGACAAAGCACCCACGGCGGCTATTGCGGGCCGGCGGTGAAGCCGATTGCGCTTAATATGGTGCAGGAATGTGCCGCTGATCCCGAGGTACTTATCCCTATTTCCGGGATTGGTGGCATCAGCAACTGGAAGGATGCCGCCGAATTCATCGCCTTGGGTTCCACCAGCGTGCAAGTCTGCACAGCGATCATGCACTATGGTTTCCGGATCGTGGAAGACATGATCGAAGGACTGAACGACTATCTGGACGGCGCGGGCATGAAATCCGTAAATGAACTAATCGGCCGGGCGGTGCAGTCGGTGCAGCGCTGGGAAACGCTTGACCTCAACTATAAGCGGATCGCGTCGATCGATTATGACACGTGTATCGGTTGCAACCTCTGCTATATCGCCTGCGAAGATGGAGCCCATCAAGCCATTGCCCTGGTCGATCCGGAGGCCAAAGGTGTGGGCCTTGGACCCGGACGTTTACCGGGCAAGCCGGTGCCTGAAATCAAAGAAAAAGAGTGTGTCGGCTGTAATCTTTGCGCCTTGGTTTGTCCAGTCGATGCCTGCATCACGATGATCGATGTCGATAACGGCAAGGACCGGATGTCGTGGTCGGATTATCAGGCCAAAGTGGCAAGTGGGGAGATGAAGCCGATACCGGCTCATCCGTAAGCCGAATGAGTATAAACAAGCTATCGATCGTACGTGTTCGACTGTACCGAGAAGATAAAGGGAGAAAGCAATATGGTCACCACCACCGAACAATTACCGTGTCCGAATTTCATCGCAGGAGAATGGTCCACACCCGACGTCGCGGACTTTAATCCCGTCTACAATCCGTCCACCGGCGAACAAATATCAGCCGCCCCAATGAGCGGCCCGGATATCGTCGATCAAGCGGTGGAAGCGGCGGATGCCGCCGCCTATGATTGGTGGCAAACGCCGCCCGTGGAACGCATTCGCATTCTGTTTCGATACAAGATGCTCTTGGAAGACGCGTTTGAGGAACTGGCGAAAAGTGTTACGCGGGAACATGGCAAGACCCTGCAAGAGGCCCGGGGCGACGTGCGGCGCGGCATCGAGGTGGTCGAATATGCCTGTGCTATCACCGAGTTGCTCAAAGGCGAGTGTCTGGAAAATATCGCGCGCGGCATTGACTGCGATTTGCAACGACAGCCCGTGGGTATTTGCGCGGGCATTTGCCCCTATAACTTCCCCGCACTGGTGCCCATGTGGATGTATCCCCTGGCGATTGCTTGCGGAAATACGTTTATCCTCAAGCCTAGCGAAAAGGTGCCACTGACCTCGGTTCGATTAATCGAACTACTGGAGCAAGCGGGGTTACCGAAAGGCGTGCTGAACGTGGTGCATGGCGGTCGTGAATGTGTGGACGCGATTTTGACGCATCCCAAAATCCGAGCGATTTCCTTCGTCGGTTCGTCACCGGTGGCCAAATACATCTTTGAGAAAGGCACCCAGAACGGGAAACGGGTTCAGGCGGCCGGTGGCGCCAAGAATTTTGTCGTCGTGATGCCGGACGCCGAGATCCCCAAGGCCGTCGACGGAATGGTCGATTCCGCCTTCGGCTGTGCCGGCCAACGCTGCATGGCCGGATCCACCGCCATTACCGTCGGCAAGGCCGCTGACCTGTTCATTCCGGAAATGAGCGCTGCGGCGCAGGCGATCAACGTCGGGCCCACCGACCGGACACCGGCCGGTCAACTTGGTGCGGTGATATCACCGGAGCATCGGGAGCGGATCAAGCAATTGATCGAGACGGGTGAAAAGGAGGGCGCCAGCATTGTCGTCGACGGACGCCAAGCCAAGGTGCCCGATTACCCCAACGGATTCTATCTGGGCCCGACCATTCTTGACCGCGTCAATCCGTCGATGGCGGTTCATGAAGCCGAGGTGTTCGGTCCGGTCTTAAATGTCATTCGCGCCGATGATTTGCAACAGGCGCTGGATGTCGCCAATGCATGCGCGTTCGGGAACGGCTGCTGCATTTACACCCGTTCCGGTCAGGTCGCCCGGGAATTCAGGCATCGTGTAAAAGCCGGCATGGTCGGCATCAATGTCGGGATTCCAGCACCCATGGCGTATTTCCCCTTTAGTGGGTGGGACTACTCGTTCTTCGGCGACTTGCATATCCAAGGACGGGAAGCGATCTACTTTTACACCCGCGCGAAGGTCACCACGACGCGTTGGTTCAGCGCCGGCGAAGGCGATATCTGGCACAAGGACAAGTAGGACCAGTTAGTCACAGACCATCGAAAGATCAACCACAGGCGAAAAAGGAGAAGAGCATGGGCTTACTCATTAAGAACGGGGAGATTGTCACCGCCAGCGAACGGTATGTCGCGGATATCTACTGCGAAGACGAAACTATTACACGGATTGGAACGTCCCTGGACGCGCCGCCCGATACCAAGGTCATTGATGCCTCTGGCAAGTATGTGTTTCCGGGCTTTATCGACCCGCATGTGCACATCTACCTGCCCTTTATGGGCACGTACGCCAAGGACGATTACACCAGCGGCAGCAAAGCAGCCTTGATGGGCGGCACAACGACCTTGATTGAAATGTTGTGTCCCAGCAAGGACGAGGACTTGCTGGAAGCCTACGCCTTGTGGAAAAGCAAGGCGGAGGGGATCAGCGCCTGTGATTGGACCTACCACATGGGGGTGCCCCGCTTCGACGACAAAGCGAGGGAACAGTTGTCTGAAATCATTGACGACGGAATTTCTTCGTTCAAATTCTTCCTCGCCTACAAAGGTGTTTTCAATCTAAGCGACGAAGAACTCTACCATGCCCTCTGCTTCGCCAAGGAACGGGGCGTGATCGGTACCGCGCACTGCGAAAATGCCGATTTGGTTTTGGAGCTGCAAAAGAAATTGATTGCCGAAGGGAAGACGGGACCGGAATGGCATTACCACAGTCGCCCGCCCTTCGTCGAAGCATCCGGCACAGCCAAATTCCTGACCTTTGCTGAAGCCACAGGTGCGGCTGCGTACATTGTTCACTTGAGCTGCAACGAGTCCCTGCGCGAAGTGATGCGCGCCCGCTATGCCGGGGTGCGCGCGTTTGTCGAAATTGTCATCCCCTATTTGACCGTCGACATGTCCTATGCCGAATTGCCGGACTTCGAAGGGGCTAAATACGTCATGTCCCCTCCCCTGCGGCACAAGCGCAACCAGGACATCTTCTGGAACGGTCTGCAACAGGGTTTCATCCATACCGTTGCCACGGACCATGCACCATTCGATTTCAAGGGCCAAAAGGAGATGGGCCGGGACGATTTCACCAAGATCCCCAACGGCATTCCCTCAATCGAGGAACGTGTCAAATTGCTCTATTCCTTTGGCGTGGCCGAGGGCCGAATTGATCTCAACACATTCGTAAATTGCGCCAGCACGCAAGCGGCGAAGATTTTCGGCCTGTATCCCCGTAAAGGCACGATTCAACTGGGCGCCGATGCGGATTTGGTCATTTATGATCCGAACTACGAAGGGGTCATTTCGCAAAAGACCCACTCGATGAACATCGATTACAGCGCCTTTGAAGGATGGAAGATTAAAGGCCGCCCGGAAACCGTTACCGTGCGGGGCGAATTGGCGGTCGACCAAGGTTCATTTGTGGGCACCCACGGACGTGGAAAGATGGTGCGGCGGGAACCGTGCCACTATTAATCCATAGCCACCGAAGCCGACCGCTCGGTCTTCACGACCGGTCGTCGCGAAAGGCTCGGATATCCGCATGACGGCGGCGTCCCCAGGTGCCCGTTTCCGCCAGGCAGTGGCTGCTGAGCAGCCTTTGCAGGTACCCGGCGCGATCAATGCGTATAGTGCGTTGCTCGCCGATCACAGCGGGTTTCGCGCCTTGTACCTGTCCGGGGCCGGTGTGGCCAACGCCTCCCACGGTTTGCCGGATCTGGGAATGACCACCTTGCAGGACGTGGTCGAGGACGTGCGACGAATCACGGCGGTGACCGCCTTGCCCCTGTTGGTTGATATTGACACCGGTTGGGGCACCGCCTTGAACATTAACCGGACCATCAAGGAACTGGAGCGAGCGGGTGCGGCTGCCGTACATATAGAGGATCAAGTACAAGCCAAACGCTGCGGCCATCGCCCCAACAAGGCCATCGTGGCCACGACGGAAATGGTGGACCGCATTCGGGCTGCGGTCGAGGCCCGCTCCGATCCGGATTTCGTGATTATGGCGCGAACTGACGCGTTTGCGCAGGAGGGCCTGGACGGAGCTTTGGAACGGGCGGCCGCCTATCGAGATGCCGGCGCGGACATGTTGTTTCCCGAGGCTTTAACCGAACTTGACACCTATCGGGCGTTTGTCGATCAAATCGGCATCCCGGTCCTTGCCAATATCACTGAATTTGGCAAGACCCCTTTGTTTTCACGAGCCGAACTGCAATCCGCCGGTGTCGCGATCGCCCTCTATCCCCTATCCGCGTTTCGGGCGATGAGCGCAGCTGCTCTCCGCGTGTACACCGCGCTTCGTACGGATGGCACGCAGTCCGGCGTGGTGGATCTGATGCAAACGCGCGAGGACTTGTACTCCCACCTCGGCTATCATGCCTATGAACAGAAATTGGACCAATTGTTCAACCAAGAAGGAGGAAAATCATGAGTGAAACAGCCCAAAAGAGTGGAGGACTCGCTGGAATCACGGCCGGAACCACTGCGGTATGCACGGTCGGCAAGGAAGGCGTCGGTCTCACCTATCGCGGCTACTCCATCGAGGATTTGGCGGAGAAAGCGACATTCGAAGAGGTCGCCTATCTGCTTTTGCGCGGGACACTACCCACTCAAGCGGAACTTGCGGCTTATCGGGATCGTTTGCATGGCCTGCAAGACTTGCCCGCGTCCCTGAAACAAACGCTGGAAGCCATCCCGGCTGGTACCCATCAAATGGACGTCCTGCGTACCGGTTGCTCCATGCTGGGTACGCTGGAACCGGAATCCGACACCCACTCACAACTGGACGCCGCAGATCGGCTAATTGCCTGCTTCGGTTCCATGCTGGCGTATTGGTATCATTATCAGGCGGACGGTCGCCGGATCGAGACCACATCTCCAGAAAAGACGGTGGCGGGCCACTTCCTGCATCTTTTGCACGGTCACCCCCCCAGCGACGCGGCGAAGCGGGTGCTGGATATATCGTTAATCCTTTATGCCGAACATGAATTCAATGCCTCCACCTTCGCCGCGCGTGTGATCATTGCCACCCTGTCGGATTACTACTCCGCCATCACCGGCGGTATTGGCGCACTGCGGGGGCCGTTGCATGGTGGTGCCAATGAGGCGGCCATGGAATTGATTGAGCAATTCTCAGATCCAGATGCTGCGGAAGCAGGCATCATGGACCTTCTGCAGAAGAAAGCAAAGATCATGGGGTTTGGCCATCGCGTCTATCGTGACCGTGACCCGCGCTCGGATATCATCAAAGTACATGCCAAGCGCTTAGCCGAACAACATCAAGACAAGGTCCTATACCCTGTGGCGGAACGGATCGAAGCGATCATGCGCCGGGAAAAGAATCTTTTCCCCAACCTCGATTTCTATAGCGCCATTGCCTATCACTTCTGCGGCATTCCCACACCCATGTTCACGCCGTTATTTGTGATTTCGCGTACGGCCGGCTGGTCCGCGCACATCTTTGAGCAACGTGAGAACAACAAGTTAATCCGCCCCACCGCCGAATACACCGGCCCGGCCGAACGACCGTTTCCGCCTATGGATCAGCGAAGTTGACGGCGGGACGCCTCGCCCCACCGATCCCGTTACGTGCTGGCAGGGCGAATCCTCCGGATCAGCCGTGACAGTGGTCCGAACATGCACCGCCCCTTCTCAGTGGCGTCGCAGAGCTCCGCCCTCCGCCAAAAAGACATCGCGTGCTGATCCGAATTTACGTTTGCTGGAATTGAGCGTGTAGTGCCATCATCCAAAGCGCCGCCGAGCGGCGCACTCCAAAGGCGGTGAACGAGTTCCTTTGGACTGCGGCGCTGCGCGCCGCTTTGGACTTCCCCGCGTTTTCTTGCGGCTCGGCGGGACGCCTCGCCCCAGCACTACCTCCCGACTCCGCCCTACCCGATTCAGCGTGAAATCGACAGTCCCAAGCGGCTCTGGTGCAAGTGGCAAATGGCAAGGGCCAAGGCGTCTGCTGCATCGTTTTGCGGCTTCGCAGTAAGCGAAAGCAACAACTGAATCATGCGTTGAACTTGTTCCTTATGCGCATTGCCGTTACCAACCACGGCCTGTTTCACCGACCTTGGTGCATACTCGAAGACCGGAACGCCCGCCTGCGCGGCGACCAATAGGACAATGCCGCGCGCTTGCCCGAGAATCATCGCCGTTCGCGCATTCTTGCTGAAGAAGATGCCCTCTATCGCCATCACTTCCGGTTCTTCACGCGCGATCACCGATTGCAAGCCCGTGTACAGCTCGGTCAAACAATCCGCATGTGAGCGAGAGGGGGGATTCCGAATTTGGCCCCACGCGCGGGCCTGGTAGGATGAGCCCTGGCGCTCGACAACCCCGTAACCGGTACAGCGCAGCGAGGTGTCCACACCCAGCACCCGCTTAACCGCCACCTGCTCCGGTGCCCGTGAGGAGGCTGACGAACGCAGGTGCGCGCTCATGACACGCCTTGACTCGAGGCATCAAGCATTGCTGTCCTGCTCAATGACCGCCATTATCTCGTCATCAATATCAAAGTTGGCATAGACATTCTGCACATCGTCCAACTCTTCCAATGCTTCCACAAAATTGAGAAGCGAACGGGCCTGTCCCACGTCGGTGACCGGCATCCACGTTTCGGGAAGAAGTGTAAGGTCGGAATTCGATACGGCAATATCGCTCTTCTCCAATGCGCCCAAGACGTCGGTATAGGTGGCAGGGTCACACGTAATCTCAAAGTAGTCGCCTTGATTCGCCATGTCCTCGGCGCCACCTTCAAGCGCCAGCTCCAACAAAGCATCTTCCTGTGCGTCCTCCGCCTTTACCTCAATCAATCCCTTGCGGTTGAAGGTGCGACTGACACTGCCTTGTCCGGCCAACGTCCCATTGAATTTGGTAAAGACATGGCGCACCTCGGCCGCGGAACGATTGCGATTGTCCGTTAATACATGCACAATAATGGCAATCCCGCCGGGCGCGTAGCCCTCGTACATGATCTCATCCATCTGCTCACCGGCCAGTTCGCCGGTGCCTTTTTTGATCGCACGGTCGATATTGTCTGCGGGCATGTTCACCGAGCGCGCCTTTTGGACCAGGGTACGCAGGGTAATGTTCGCGGCCGGATCGCCACCGCCCTGCCGTGCCGCCACGGTTATTTCCTTGGCAATCTTACTGAAGATCTTACCGCGCTTGGCATCGGCGGCCGCCTTCTTATGCTTGATGGTTGACCATTTACTATGCCCGCTCATACTGCTCCCCCTGCCCCTG
>SKLK01000273.1 GCA_007123265.1 Kiritimatiellia bacterium | reverse complement strand
TTCGCCGATATCCCGGGAACGCCGAGCCCCAGCTCGGCAACGAATTCTGGTCATGCCACAGTTTCTCTGTCCCTAACGGATTTCAGTTTCTCTGTCCCTAACGGATTCTAACGGATTCCGCTTGAGTCTCAATTTGTATATCGTAAAATTGACATAATGTATTTTAAGGTGTAATCTTGATCTATGAAGACGATATCTGTTCGTGAAATGAAGGCGCATTGGGCGGAAATTGAGCGGCAGGTTCATAACGGGGAAACCTTTGAAGTCTTGAATCGAGGGAGACCCGCAGCCCGGATTATTCCCGCTGCGCCCCGACCTGTTCTCGCTTGGGAGGATCATCTACCCACAGCTATACGTGCAACCGGGCGGTCGGGCACGGATGCCGTGCGGGCTGACCGGGATGGACGCTGGTGATCTATCTCGACACCAGCGCTTTCGTGAAGCTTTACATTTTTGAATCCGAATCCGTGCCGTTACAGCGTTTCATCGCTAGTCAGGATCATCCCTTGCCCGTCTGGGATATGTTGGAAGCGGAGTTGTGCAATGCATTGCGCCTCAAGGTTTTTTGGGGTGAGTTGACTGAGTCACAGGCGGCCAATCAAATCGCACACTACGAACGTCGCAAGCAGATTGGCCAATACTTCGTGCCCGGAGTATCGCGTACGGCGCTTATGGTCGCATTCCATGCGCTATCCCGCGAAACGGCCCGAATCGGATGCCGTACGATGGATATCCTGCATGTGGCCTTCGCCCGCCAAATCGAACCCCAAAGGTTTGTCACCTATGATGAACGCCAACGCGAACTAGCCAAATTCGCTGGTCTTAACGTATGGCCGGAGCGCGTAGACACAGGACACATAGGGTAACCTGAGACTACGCAATACGATTTTGAATGGACCTCTTTCGTGCCTTTTCCTGAATTTCGTGACACAGTTTCTCTGTCCCTAACGGGGGCTTTTGGGGGATTTCGTGGTTCTCTGGTATACGAGCGATCGGCAGTGATTCCGTGTGGTTGATGCAAGACGGCCTTAGCCCACCGTGAGCACGCGTGCGCCTCTTAGGCGCCCGGCAGCTTTCTCGAAGGAGAGCATTTCCTTTGCGGACATTTCGTATTCCGCATGGATCATGCGGTCGATGAACCCGGGTTTGGCTCTTGCCAGGCTCGGAACGGCCAGGACGGCTGCCGCAGCGCCAATGGTATCCAGTCCGACTTTCACGGAATCCTTTCCCTATCAGCTCGGCTGCGGTCGATGCTGAGACGGATGGACGCCATATCATGATGATCGACGCTCCTCGCGTAATTTCGCGCACCGCCAAACCAGATCGGAGGGCTTTGTTCGCGTAGATCTTGAGGCGTCTGGCCTGAGTCGTCTTCCTGCTCAACCCAGCCCCTGAACAAACCAATCGCCACCTCGCGCTCCGCCTGCCCTCTCATCGCGCTCTTGACTTTCACCACCGCGACCCGTTCGACCGGTTAATCATTTGTCAGGCGCTGACCGAAAAGTTGTCTGTTTGCACAAGTGTCCAACACTTTGCCCCGTACGGGGTTCAGCTGGTTTGGTAGATCAAGACGTTGAGGGATAGTCTGCCCAAACGCCTGCCTTGACCTTGAACCCGCAGGGGTCTATGTTTACGGCCTTTTACGAAAAACGGCCGACCGGTACGGCAAGGAAATGAGGATAGTGGATGAATGTGACAGTGGAAGATGCGGGAACATGCCGCAAAAAATTGACGATTGAATGGCCCGTGGAACGGGTTCAAGCCGATTATGAGCTGGCGCTGAAGCAGTATGCAAAAGTCGCGCGAATCGCCGGCTTTCGACCCGGTAAAGCCCCGGCCAAGGTGGTCGAGCGGCGATATGCAAAAGACATTATAAAGGACGTGCGCGATCAATTGGTTCCGGAAGGGTATCAACAGGCCATTAAGGACAAGGCGTTAACGGTGGTTCAAGTCATGGACCTCGATGAGCCCATCGTCGAGCTGGGGCAGCCGATGCGCTTCGCGGTGACGGTGGAAGTGGCGCCGGACTTTGATTTGCCGAACTACAAAGGTATCGCGTTAGAGCGAAAGACAGAGGCCGTCGATGAAAGTAAGGTCGATGAGACCATCACCAATATCGCCGAGCAATTCGCGTCGTTCGATGAGGTGACCGAGGGGCCGGTGCAGCGGGGCGATTTGGTTCAAGTCGATTATGAAGGGACCTGTGAAGGGCAGGCGATCGAGGACATGGGCGAGGAAACCAAGGGGCTGGGCAAGCGCGAAGACTTTTGGATGCAAGCCGACGATAACGCCTTTATTCCGGAGTTTGCGGATGGTGTGGTGGGCGCGGAAATTGGCGAAAAGCGCCAGATCCAAGTTGATTTCCCGGCTGATTTTGCCGCCAAGCCGTTGGCCGGCAAGAAAGCAGCATACTTTGTGGATGTGAAGGGGATGCGACGCAAACGGCTGCCTGAGCTGGACGAAGAGTTCTATAAGCGATTGGGCGTAGCGGACGACGCCGAACTGCGCACCCGTATCCGCGAGGATCTCGAGCGTGCGGCTTCGCAGCGGGAAACCGAGCGATTGCGAAATGCCATTGTGGATCATTTGATCAAAGACTGGTCGGTCGATTTGCCGCCCACGGCGGTCTCTCGTGAGACCTCACAGATTGTTCAGGACGTGATTCGCGAGAATACGCGACGCGGTGCGGCGCAAGAGATGCTGATGGAGAAGAAGGATGAGATCATGGACATGGCCAGTCGCAACGCGGAGAATCGCGTCAAAGCGCAACTTGTCCTTGATCGCATTGCTGATACGGAGGATGTGACCGTTTCAGCCAAAGCGCTGGATGAACATATTCAGCGATTGGCTGCTGGCTACGGGATGAAACCGGATCAATTGCGGGCAGAGTTGAAAAAGCGTGATACAGTGGATACAGTCGAAGAGGAATTGCGGCGCTCCATGACCATCGATTGGTTGATGGAGCAGGCCGTGATCAGCGACCCATAGGAGTTTTTATGTCAGAATTGAACCAAATGCTAGTGCCCATGGTCGTCGAGCAGACGAGCCGGGGCGAACGTGCGTACGACATTTTTTCGCGCCTGCTGAAGGAGCGGATCGTCTTTATCGGTACGGCCATCAACGATGATGTGGCGAACTTGATTATTGCCCAGATGCTTTTCCTGCAAGGGGAGGATGCGGAGAAGGATGTCAACCTATACATCAATTCGCCCGGCGGCTCGGTAACGGCGGGTTTGGCGATCTATGATACGATGCAGTTCCTCAAGTGCGACGTGAACACCTATTGTGTGGGACAGGCGGCCAGTATGGGCGCCGTGCTGCTCACCGCCGGGGCCACGGGCAAGCGGTTTGCCTTGCCGAATGCGCGGATCATGATTCACCAACCGTGGGGTGGGGTGCAGGGGCAAGCATCCGATATCAGCATTCAGGCCAAGGAAATCTTGCGGTTGCGGGATACCTTGAATGGAATCTTATCGTTTCACACCAAGAAATCGGTCGAGGATATCGCGCGGGATACCGAGCGCGATTTCTTTATGAGCGCCGCCGAGGCGAAGAGCTATGGGCTCGTTGATGAGGTGGTGGCCAAAGGTGGCAAAGGCGGGTCGGAGTCGGCGAAGTCGTAATCAGGAGTTAATGTGGCCAGAACCGGGATACCTAAATGCTCGTTTTGCGGTAAGATGCAGAGTGAGGTGGAGCGGCTGATCGCAGGTCCTAACGTATGGATTTGTGATCAGTGCGTTGATCTCTGCCAGTCGCTCATTACGAAAGACAATCCGCGGCGCGAAAAAAAACGGACCGAACCGTTGCTGGTGCCCAAGCCGCATGAGCTCAAGGCCCAGTTGGACGAGTATATCATTGGTCAGGATCAAGCGAAGAAAGTCTTTTCGGTGGCGGTCCACAATCACTACAAGCGGCTGAAGCACAAAGCCGACTTGGTCGCCGCAGGAAGCGAGGCGGACGACGAGGTGGAGCTGGAGAAAAGCAACATCATGATGATCGGTCCGACGGGTTCCGGTAAGACCTTGTTAGCCAAAACACTGGCCCGGATTCTGGATGTGCCGTTTAGCATCTCGGATGCGACCACGCTGACGGAAGCGGGCTACGTGGGTGAAGATGTCGAGAACATCCTGTTGCGCTTGTTGCAATCTGCGGATTTCAATGTGGAACGGGCGGAGCGGGGCATCATTTATATTGATGAAATCGACAAGATTGGGCGGAAGACGGAAAATGTGTCGATCACCCGCGATGTATCCGGGGAAGGTGTGCAGCAGGCGCTGCTCAAGATCCTCGAAGGAACGGTCGCCAACATTCCGCCACAAGGCGGCCGCAAACATCCGCAGCAAGAGTATATCAAACTCAATACGGAGCACATCCTCTTCATCTGCGGCGGGGCGTTTGTCGGGATCGACGAGCTGATCAAGCGTCGGCGCGGTAAAGGGCGGTTGGGTTTCGGCCATTCAGGCGCGGCGTCGGCGTCTGTCCAGGATGAGCCCCTCCTGATTGCGGAAACGGAGGATTTGCTTCGTTTCGGATTGATTCCCGAGTTCGTTGGGCGGTTGCCTGTGGTTTGTAAGCTGGACGGCTTGTCCGAGGATGACTTGGTGCGGATCTTAACCGAGCCGCGCAATTCCATGGTGCGCCAGTACACCAAGCTGTTGGCCATGGAAGGCGTCGAGCTCACGTTCACACCCTCGGCCTTACGCGAAATTGCGCATATCGCTCATCAAAAGGGGACCGGCGCGCGCGGGCTACGCGCGATTTTGGAGCATATCATGTTGGATGTCATGTACGATGTCCCGCGCAAAGGAACGATCAAGAAGTGCCGGATCGACAAAGCCGTGGTGGCTGGCCACCGGACGGCGCTCGGCATGGAAGACAAGACGCTGAAGATCGCTTGACGGGTGCACCATGGTCCTTTCCATTGGACACTGTTGGTCATCACTTTCGCGACGCACTCTGAGGTTCGTATGCGTGCTGGGGCTGATCGTCCACATGTGGCCTGTGTCGGCGTTTGCGCGACAGGCGCAGGTTGTAATTTTGCACACCACCGATCTTCATGGCCACGTCTGGCCGGCGCGCGATTACGATGGCACGGAAGGCTTAGGCGGCCTCCTTCGCTGTGCCACTTTGATTGAAGAACTGCGCGATCAATATCCAAATGCCTTATTGGTCGATGCCGGCGATTTGTATCAAGGTGGCATTGAAAGCTATTTGTCGCGCGGACAGATTATGAACGAAGCGCTGGCTTGGCTGAAGTACGACGCGTGGGTGCTAGGCAATCATGAGTTTGATTGGGGCATCGATGTGTTGGCGAACGCGGTTCGCCGATCCGCTGTGCCGGTGCTTGCCGCGAATGTAGGTACACGCCCCGGCGCCATGAATCCGCTTCCGGATGTGCGTCCCTATTTGATTCGCCAGGTGGATGGGGTCCGCGTCGCCTTGGTGGGGCTTACCACGGACTATATCCCGCATTGGATTCGGCCGGACTTGTTGGGGGACGTGGTCTTTGAGGACTCGGTGGACTCGTTGCGCCGGGTGCTGCCGATGGTGCGGGCCGAGCGTCCGGATATCATGGTGTTGGTGGTCCACCAAGGCTATCGTCCCTTTGGCGACAGCCCTGCCAATCAAATCAATCGCATCGCCCGCTATTTCCCCGAGTTTGACCTGATCATCGGTGGGCATAGTCATCAGCCGGTCGATCAGGTGCGTGTGAACGGGGTCCTGTATACGCAGGCGGGTTATTACGGAATTTGGCTGGGGAAAGCGACGTTGGTTTACGACACGGTTGCGCGTCGTGTAATCGATCGTTCGGCCCGCGTCATTCGCGTCGGCGACGCCTACCCGCAGCACGCCGGGTTACAGGCCGCGTTGCAGCCGCAACTGGATGAAGCACGCGTCCGCAGTCGTCAAGCCGTGGGCCGGTTGGGGGCCGATTTAACCGCGCGCACCCGCACACCGGGCCAATCCGGGGTACAGCAATTGATTGCCCGCTCCATGGCCGCCGCCGTGGGCGCGGATATTGTCTTGCATGGCCGGTTGTCGGATGAGTCATTGGCGGCCGGCACGGTATACGAACGGGATATCTGGCGAATTGTACCGTACGAAAATACGATTGGCGTGCTACTCCTGACCGTACGCGAAATCCGGGAAATACTTGAGCAAAACGTGGAGCACATTCGCAGTGGCCAGTTCTTAGGTGTATACGGCATCCACTACGAATTGCATGACCAAGCCGCTCCAGGATCGCGGGTGCGCAACATGCGCTGGGCCGATGGCCGTCCCATCCACGCCCGGCAACGGGTGCCGGTGGCGTTGAATAGTTATGTTCTGGCGTCGGGCGGTGGCCGCTTCATGGCCGCGCGGCGATTGGCCGATGACCCGATCAACCGATTGCGCATGACCGATATTCAAACGCGCACGGCGGTTCGCGACTTTTTGCGGGCGAACCCGGACATTGTAATTGAGGATGGGCAGGCGGCGGTTGAGCGCGTCCGTGGAGCGGGACGATGAAGTGGTCGATTCCGCTTGGTCGCGTACTGGGGATTCGGCTGGGTATCCACATTAGCTTCTTCTTATTGATCGGATGGATCGCCTGGCTGGGCTGGAGTTATGCGGGCGCTTCAGCCAGCGCATGGGCCGTGGCTCTGATCGTGCTCCTTTTCGTTTGTGTGATTTTGCATGAGCTAGGGCACAGTGTTGTGGCGCTTCGATTCGGGATTGGCGTGAGTAGTATCACCTTGTTGCCGATCGGCGGGGTCGCGGCCATGAAAGCGATGCCCGAGGATCCTTGGCAGGAATTGTGGATCGCGGTGGCGGGCCCTATGGTTAATGTCGTCATCTTGGCGATCCTGGTGCCGTTTGCCGGGTTTCCCGCATGGCTCAATATTCCACTGATTCCCCAATCGGTTCCCGAACTGGTTGACGCCTTGGTTCGCGCCAATATGATTTTGATCGCGTTCAATCTGTTGCCCGCCTTCCCCATGGATGGTGGCCGCATGTTGCGGGCGGTGCTGGCCATGCATTTGAGTTACCCTTTGGCCACTGCCTGGGCGTCGGGGATCGGCCGCGTAGTCGCGGTTGGATTTGTGTTGGTGGGGCTGTATCTGAATCCGTTCCTGGCCTTGATCGGCGTGTTCGTATTCCTGGGCGCGGATAGTGAAAATCGGATGGTGCGCATGAAGGCTGCGCTCAAGAATGTCTCCGTCGGTTTGTTGATGCGCAAGGATTTCGGTGTACTGCAGATCGACGACACGGTGCGGCGTTGTTTAGAGGAATATCAGTGGCATGGTGATGAACATTTTCTGGTGGGCCACCAGGGGGGGATCATTGGTATTCTGCCGGCCCGCCGCTGGATGGACGCTGTGCGGGACAAAGGGGTGGAGCAGCCGATTCGTGAGCATGTCGTGCGCGGCTACTTGGGATTTCATGCCGAGGCGCCACTGGCGCATGTATTGCCGGATTTATTGGCGGCGAAACAGGATGTCTTCCCTGTCATCGCCCATGGCCGCGTGGTCGGGCTTTTGGTAATGGACGACGTGCGCGCATTCATTGACCGAAAAAACCGGCGTCCGCGTCGTCCCCGCAGTATGGCACCGCCCTTGTCCTTGGAGCGGCCACCTGCAGATGGATTGAGCTCGGTGCCGGATCGATGATAGGTTGGGAAATGGAGACCGTCTGATTTAGTGGAGAGGTATAGATATGAAAAAACGATCGCTTGAATTTCTGACGAAGCTTATCGAGGCCGTCAGCCCGTCCGGTTATGAAGACGAAGCGGCCCACGTGTGGCTGGAGGAGGCGCGCACATTTGCGGCGGACATCCGTCGGGACAGTCATGGGAACAGTGACGTGGTCATCAATCCCGGCGGCGCGCCCCGGATTATGTTGTCCGGGCACTATGATGAAATCGGCTTTATCATCAGTCACATCAGCAAGGAGGGGTACTGCTGGATTCAACCGGTCGGCGGCTGGGACGCGCAAATCCCTCAAGGGCAACATGTCATTATCCGCGGCCGGAAAGGTCATGTGCACGGCGTCATTGGCAAGTGCCCCATTCACCTTTTGAAATCGGAGCAGCGCAACAAAGTCCCGGGCTTAGAGGAGTTGTGGGTGGATATCGGTGCGGCGGATCGCAAGGCGGCCGAGAAGGTGCTTGCTATTGGCGATCCGCTGGTGATTGATCGTGGTTTGCACCGGCTCCAGCGCAGTCTGGTGGCTGGGCGGGGGTTCGATAATCGAGCGGGTGCGTTTGCGGTATTGGAGGCGGCCCGCATTTTGGCGAAATTGAATCCCGAGGCCGAAGTCCATGCGGTGGCGACGGTGCAGGAAGAAATCGGCTTGCGTGGTGCCCGGACGGCCGCCTACGGCATCGATCCCCAGGTTGGCTTGGCCGTCGATGTTACCTTTGCCACCGATTATCCCTCCATGTCGGACGCGGTCAAGAAGTACGGGGACATCAAAGTTGGTGACGGCGTCGTGATTACGCGCGGGCCGAACATCAATCCGAAATTGTTCGAGTTGCTTGTCGATACAGCGGAAAAGCAAAAAATTGCCTACCAACTTAATGTGGAATCGCGCGCCACCGGCACGGATGCGAATGCGATCCAAGTCAGTCGCGGCGGGGTGGCCACAGGATTGTTGAACATCCCCAATCGCTATATGCATACGCCGTGTGAAGTGATTAGTCTCGACGACCTGATGGGAACCGCGGAACTGATGGCGCATACCTGCGCGCGGATCACGCGCGAGTCCAACTTTATCCCGTTTTAGGCCATGGGCGCATCACTCAAACCGGTTCGTGTAGTCCTGGTCAGTCCGCTGTACGGCGGGAACGTGGGCTCGGTCTGTCGCGCGATGATGAACATGGGGTTGAGCGATCTGGTCATTGCGGCTCCGCGCGACGATTTCAATACCTTCGATGCGGTGAAATGGGCCTACGCCGCCCGCTCAATCTGGGATGCGCATCGGGAATACCCCACCTTGGCGGAGGCCATTGCCGATTGCCATCACGTGACCGGTACGTCCGCGCGTGATGGTTTGTATCGTCAGGTGCGGTGTACGCCGCGGGAATGGGCGCCCGACTTTCTTTCACATGCCGCTGCGGGTCCGGTGGCATTGGTTATGGGGCCGGAGAATAATGGACTCAGCAATGAGGATTTGGCCCTTTGCACATCGCTGATCCGTATTCCCTCCACCGAGGCCTATCCGTCGTTGAATTTGTCGCATGCCTTGATGGTGTGCGCGTACGAATTGTATGTCGCATCCGGTGCTGGCGATGTGGCGCGTGAGGCCGTGCCGGCGGCGACATCGGAAATGCGTGAGCGCATGTTTGCGCAATGGCGGTCGGCCTTATTGGAAATCGGCTTTATGGAATCGGACAAGGCGGATCACATGATGATGGCCATGCGCCGCATTTTTTCGCGGGGCACCTTGTCGGAAGTCGATGTACGCATCTTGTTGGGCGTGGCGCGGCAGGCCCGGTGGTGTGCAACGCATGGCGCCACGCCACCCCCGACGAATGGCGAGTAATCGGTTCCGTACGGCTTGCCTGTGCCCGCGCACGACATCCGGGTGTCCCTGAAATGTGCGATTGCAGAAAAGAATGTTGCCCCCGCGAATGGAAATGGGGTATGGTCTGATACTCATCGGTCCTGCATAGACAGGTCACTCGCCGCGAGGCGAACTGTTGATGCAGGCAGAGAGCATAAAACGAACCGGTAAAGATACGCAGATCATGCTAAAGACTGACCGCATTCTGGCATTGGACATAGGCGCAAGCGGCCTGAAAATGGCCGAATTCATCCCGTTAAAATCCGGCGGGATCGAGCTCGTCAAGCATGCGATCAGCCCGCTGGGATTGGATCCCCATTCCGACGGTGATCGGAATGTTTACATCGTCAGCACGATTCAAGAGATGTTGGCCGAGTACGACATCAAGCCGGGACCGGTGCTTATTTCGGTTTCCGGACAATCCGTTTTTTCCCGTTTCGTCAAGTTGCCGCCGGTCGACGAAGACAAGGTCAAACAGATCGTCGAATACGAGGCCCAGCAGAACGTGCCTTTTCCCATCGAAGAAGTCGTTTGGGATTATCAATTGATCGGCGGCACCGAAGGCGATCTCGATGTGATGTTGGCCGCGATCAAGGGCGAAATCATCACCGAATTGACCGAAGCGGTTGAGCAGGCCGGCCTTTTCCCGGACCTGATCGATGTCGCGCCCATGGCGCTGTATAATGCCGTACGCTACAATTACGATGATCTTAGCGATTGCACCTTGATCATCGATATGGGTGCGCGCTCGACGGACTTGATTTTCCTTGAAGCGAATCGCGTCTTTAGCCGAAGCATTCCGGTCGGCGGCAATGCGATTACGCAGCAAGTCATGCGCGAGTTCGAATTGTCTTTTGCGGATGCCGAAGACATGAAGAAAGCCCAGGCGTTTGTCGCGTGGGGTGGGGCGTATGAAAGCCCGTCCGGTGAGGTGGCGGACAAGGTATCCAAGAGTGTGCGTAGTGTGATGACCCGCTTGCATGCGGAGATCAATCGTAGCATCAACTTTTACCGCGGACAGCAAGACGGGTCGCAGCCCAAGCGCATTTTGTTGACCGGAGGCACCTCGGTTATCCCGTACACCGACGTTTTCTTAAAGGACAAGCTCAAGGCCGAGGTCGAGTATCTCAATCCGTTCATGAATGTGGCCGTGGCCGACGACATCTCTGCGGAGGAGATCGGTCGCGACGCGCACATGCTGGGCGAAGTGGTGGGCCTGGCGTTGCGGCGCGTGTTGACCTGTCCGATCGAAATCGACCTGATGCCGCCCCGCGTTGTTTCCGAAAAACAATTCCGCAAGAAGCATCCGATCCTGCTGGCGGCGGCGTTTGGTTTTGTCTTTGTTCTGCTGGTGTGGACCTTCTATTTCCACACGTTGGCCCGTTTGGGCGAGCAACGGCTATCCCGGGTCGAGGAGCGGGTGCGTAATCTCCAGCATATAGAGCGGCAAATGCAGTTGCCGGAGCAGGAGATCGCGGATGTCACCGAGCAAATTGATCAAGTGCATGCATTGATCCGAAACGCCGGGCGGTGGGTGGAGATTCTTGACGACGTCAATGCCTTATTGCCGGATGGCATGTGGTTGACATCCGTCGTCCCGCAGCGGGAGCGCATTACCCGGGAGCCCGATCCTGCCACCGGTGGGCGTGCCGCGCGGGGGGGCGATCGTAGCGCGACGGTTGAGCTGGGAAATATTAACCGGATCCGTATATCCGGTCTGGGCTACACGGACAAAATTCCGGACGAGCGGCCCGTCTATGCCTTGCGAACCAGTCTGCGGGAATTGCCTCATTTTACCGATAGTTCCGATATTGACCTGCTGCCCCCGGTTGCGCCGAATACCTATGTGCGTGAATTCGGGATGATGTTGGTGCTGGAAGAGCCCATAGAACTATGACCTTTTTCAAAAAACATACCGTTTTAGTGGTGGGCGGTGGCATCGCCTTGGTGTTGGCGTTGATCGTGGTGTTTCTACTGATCCGGTCCAGCCGCGAGTATGCGCGGATTCAAGACGATCTGCAGCGGAATTTGCGGGTGCTTGAGCAATTGCATCGGCGGGCACCTTTCCCGTCGAATGAAAATGTAGCGCGGCTGGAAGCCAACTTGGAACAATTGCAAAATTATCGTGGCTCTCTATTGTCGGCTCTGTCTGCACACCAAGCCGAGGCAGCCGAGATAGAGCGGGTGGCATTTCCGCCACACCGGGAACGAACCATGCGGCGAATCCGGGAGTTGGCGGCACGTAACAACGTCCGAATTCCTGAGGCGGCTGAATTTGGTTTTGGTCAATATGCCGCAGGGAATTTGCCGCGGCAGGAGCATGTGCCGCGCTTAATGTCGCAGTTGCAAATGGTTGAGCGGATCAGTGTGCTGTTGATCAACGCGGGAATCCATGAGCTCACCAGTGTGGACCGGGAAGTTTTCGATGTGGAGCGAACGCAGCGTGAGCTGGCTGATACCGGCACCCGCAGGGGCGTGACCGAGCGTGTCGTCGAGCCTGAAATCCGGATTGAACCGGATGGTGTCGAGGGACTCTATACGCGTGAGCGCTATACCCTTTCCTTTATGGCCAGTGATGAGGCCCTGCGTGAGGCACTCAATCGAATGGTGGCCAGTCCCGTATTGATGGTGGTGCGCAGCTTGGAATTGCGCAATGAAATGGGATTGGGCGGCACCTCCGCCTCGGCCCGGCTAGCGGCGCGGTTGGCCCCGCGGGAATCCGAACGACCGGGCGCGGACAGGCCCCGCGCGGAGGAGATTGCGCAGCCCCGATTCCACGAAGATCGCGTGGTGGCTGGTCGTGAACGTGTGCGTGTGCGTATGGAGGTAGACGTGTATCACTTCAAACATGCCGCCGCAGAAGAGGACCAGGAATCATGAGCGCAGCGACACGAACCAAAGAGCGATCTTGGTTGAAAGTGCACTACGACAAAGTTGCGATTGTTGCGGTCTTGGTCGTTCTTTTGGCCTCCGCGCTATTCCTGCTGCTCCAAAACCAGAAGGCTCAGCGCGCGCTGACCGATACCAGTTGGGATCGGATCGATGTCGGGCATCAGCATTACGAAGCCATCGATATCTCCCAGTTTCGTGCCTTTGCCCGGCGGTTGGAGCAGCCACCTCAAATGGAAGCTCGAGACCATGCCCTGATGGTCAGTGAGCTGCGCGTGGTTAGTGTGAATCCCGATGTGCCGACGCCGATACCCTATGATGCGGAAGTGTGTCCTTGGACCCAATACCCGCAACCGACCCAAGCCGAGCGGGATACCACCGGTGACGGAATCCCGGATCAATGGCTCACCGGTTTCGGGTTGGATCCGCTGGACCCCGACATTGGTGAGCGGGACTTGGACGGTGACGGGTTTACCGTGCGCGAAGAGTTTGAGGCTGGTACCAGTCCCGTGGATGCGGAGGACCATCCGTCGCATGCACTGAAACTGCGTTGGCGCCAGATTCGCGAGATTCCTTTCCGGCTACGGTTCCAAGGGGTTCACGAAATCGCAGAAGGCGACTATCGCTTCCAGCTTAACCTGCGCGAGCGGGACCGGACCTTTTTCGTTGCGCTCGGGGAAATGGTGGAAGGCTATCGCCTGGTTGATTTCGAGCGCCGCACCCGTCCCGGACCCTTGGGCCCCATTGATGGATCGGTCTTGAAGTTGGAGCGAGCCGATGGTCGCCAGATTGAATTGCGCGTGGACACGGATGTGCGCATTGACGAACGTGTGGCTGAATTGGTCTTCCTCGTCGACGACTCCATCTTCCGTGTGCGCGAAGGTTCTGAGATAACGCTCATGAACCAGCCGTACAAAGTCGTTGACATACGCAGGGATACCGTTTTAATTCTGGACGAAAATCGGAACCAGGAAGTGGTTGTGGAGCAAGCACGGCCGCAGGATCGGCCCCGGGCAGCGGGTACGACCGGGGGTGCGCCTGCAGTTGATTTTGATTTTGAAGCTTTATTGGAGCAAATGGGCCAATAATGGGTAATACACCGATTCCATGCTCATAAGGATGGAAGCAAATTGGGTAGGCGCGACTTATAGGGAGCGTGTTATCGTTGGCAGAAGGAGATTCGGATGAGAGTCATCAATAGCTTGATCGTCGTATTTTTGGTCCAGGTTCTGATTTGGCCCGGCACAAGCCATGCCCTTGACGACTTCGATTTTGATGCCTTGTTCGATATTGATGTCGAAGAAGCCGAACCCGCGCCTGAGCCGCAACCGGAGCCCGAACCGGAGCCCGAACCGGAACCCACAGCGGAGCCCGTGCCTGACGTCGAGCCCGTCAGCGAAGAAGTCCCCGAACCCGCAGCACCGGTCGCCCCTCCGGTGGCGCCGCCGGAAGATGATGATTTTGATTTCGATGACCTGTTCGAAAGCGATGAGGACGATTGGTTTTGGGATGATGAAGAGGACGACCCGGTACCCCCGGAAACGGTTCCCGAGGATGTGCCAGACACCGATGTAGACGTGGATGAGTGGCCGGACGATGTGGAGGAAGCGCCCGAAGACTGGATGGACGATTTCCTGTTCCCAGAAGAGGAAGAGCCAGTAGAAGACGTGCCTCCATTGGAGGATCCGGCGGTCGACGTGATCCAGGACATCGATGAAGTGGAAGACGTTCCGGAACCACAACCAGAGCCGCGCGTCAGGACCGAGGCGGATCGCGTAGCCGCTGATTTGGCGGCCCAGGAAGAAGTCCGGCGGCAAGCGGCGGAAGTGGATGGGCTGCAGAGTCTGGACGCCGCTCACCGGGCCCTTGATCGGGAGGACTACCGGGCGGCGAGAGACGCCTTTACCCGGGCCCTTGAACGTATACCGGATCGCCCCGCCCGTCAGGACGAGCGGGAAAATGCCCGCCGGGGATTGGCCGAAGCCCATTTCCGCATTGCGCAGCAAATCTATCGTGACGATGGCGACCTGCGTGAAGCGCGACGAAACCTGGCACGTACCCGCGAGCTCTCACCGTCGCACCGAGGACTGGCCTTGCTGGAGCGCCGCATCAACCGTGAGGAAGCGCGTCGCGAAGCCGAAGCCGCGCAACCTGTGCCCATCGAACGGCGGCCCGAGATCGTCGAAAAGCGCCGTACAATTGAGGACACTCTGCAGGAGGCCCGCGCCTACTATGAGGCCGGAGAACTCAACCGATCCGAAATGCTTTTTGAAAGCGTACTGATTCGCGATCCATACAATACCGACGCCATGCGCTACTTGCGCCGCATAGCCGAAGATCAGCGCCGGGCGTCCGACGTCCTGCGGCGAACAACGACGGAGCAAATGATGCGCGATGTGCGCGAAGCATGGACGCCGCCCCACCGCGGCGAAGCGGTTCTTCCCGAGGACTTGGCCCGGCCCGGTCCCCAGGATCTGGTCACCCCATCCCGGCGGCTGCAAGAGCGGATGGAATCCATCATCATTCCCCGCATCGAATTCCGGCAGGCCAATATTCGTGATGTGGTTTCCTTCCTGCGCGATGCCAGTGAGGCCGCCGACCCAGAAGGGGAAGGCGTCAATATCATCTTGAATTTGAGTATGCCCGAAGGCGTGTCCGCTGCGCCCGCGGAGCGCCGCACACCGAGTGCAATGGACGATCCGTGGGGCGATGAATGGGATGCCGCACCGGCCGCGCCTGCTGGGGGCTCGGGTGTCCCCTCGATTACCCTAAATCTGCGCCGGATTTCGCTGATGGAAGCCGTTCGCTTCATTACGGAAGTGGCCGGTCTGCGTTTCCGGATTGAAGATAGTGTAGTGGTGATTACCCCATCGGGCATCGCCGACGTGGGGCGGGTGGTTACTCGACTGTATCCGGTTCAACCTTCCTTTTTGGATGTGGTTCAGGAGCGCGAGGAAGCCGCGCCCACAGGAGGCTTCTTCGGTGGCGCCCAGGAATTTGGTACACGCCGGGCCCCATCCGGTACCCGTGGCGGCGATGTGAAGGCCTTTTTTGAAGGGGCAGGCGTCCCATTCCCCGTGGGGACCTCGATTAGCTATAATCCGACGATTAGCCAGTTGATCGTGGCCAACACGCCGGAAAACCTGGAGACCTTTGAGCGAATCCTTTCACAACTTAACGTTGTCCCGAGCCAAGTTGAAATCGAGGCGCGCTTCGTTGAAGTGGCTGAAGAGGATATGCGTGAATTGGGCTTGCAGTGGTTGTTTACCGACAACTACGAATTCCTGCAACGCCGGGGCAGCGCACCGTTTGGTGGCCGTGAACGCGTACAGGTGGATGCCGGCAATGTCAGTGCCGGACAACGCTTCTTTGCACAAACCTCGGGTGGCGTCGAGCCGGTCCGCGCAGGGATGGAGGACGCGGCCTTCTTGGGGAACATCCTCAGCGTTTCCAGTATTTTGACGAATCCGGAAATGCGGGTGGTCTTGCATGCCCTCTCGCAAAACGGAAACGTGGATGTCTTGTCTGCGCCGCGTGTGACCACGCGAAGCGGCGTGAACGCATCCATCGAAGTCGTTACCGAGATTATCTACCCAACGGAATTCCGGGTGACAGAGCCGGTTACACAGTCGGAAGGTGGATTGGTCACCCCGCCGGTCGTCACGCCTGAAAACTTTGAGACCCGTCGCACCGGTGTCATTCTAAATGTCACACCCACCGTGGGACCGGATGGGTACACCATTGACTTGGCACTGGCCCCGGAAGTCGCGGAACTGGTGGATTGGATTCAGTATGGTTCACAAATTTCCATTCCGGGACGTGATCCGGACAATCCAGACCGATTCTTCCTGCGCGACTTTACCTTCAATATTCCGCAACCCGTCTTTGCCAGCCGTAACGTGCAGACCAGTATTGTTATCTGGGACGGGCAAACCGTGGTGATGGGTGGTCTCATGCGTGAGCGCTTGGTGACGATCAAGGACAAAGTTCCAATCTTGGGCGATATCCCGCTACTCGGCCGCTTGTTTCGCACGGAAGGCTCTCGCAGCCGGAAGGAAAATCTGTTGATTTTCGTGACGGCGCGTCTGGTTGATCCGGCCGGCAAGCCGATTCATCGAGCCGATGCGATGACCTTGCAAGCCATGGACTAATCTCGCACCGTGATGAAATCGCGGGCTGGACTTCGGGGCGCGGCAACGCGCCCGGTACAGCGAACGAGCGGGAGGCCGCATCGCCACGCCGCTGGGCGTGACGCCCGGTGGGAATGAGCCTGCGCACATGAGTTCAACTAAATGTCTACTCCTGATCGACGGTCATGCCGTTGCGTACCGAGCCTATTATGCCATTCGCGAACTATCCACGCGGGACGGCGTGCCGACGAACGCGTTGTATGGCTTTATCCGGATGACAGAACAGTTGGTGCAACACTGGAAACCAAGTCATGTCTGTGCCGTTTTTGATGGTGGCTTGGCCGCAGAACGAATCGCCGCACTGCCGTCGTACAAGGCGCAACGGGAGGCCATGCCTGAACCCTTGGTCGGCCAGTTCGATTTGATTCACGAGTACTTGCGTGGCGCAGGCTACGGCTACGTGATGGAGGATGGTCGCGAAGCCGACGATCTGTTGGCGACGATTGCGCAGAAAGCGGTGGATGCCGATTGCGACAGTTTGATTGCCACCAGCGATAAGGACATGTTGCAACTGGCCAGTGGACGTATCGGCATCATTCCGCCGACCAAGTCCGAGGTGCGCATGGGACCAGCTGAGGTCGAGGCCAAGACGGGTGTTCAGCCATCGCAAGTGGCCGAGTGGTTGGCGCTGGTTGGGGATGTGGCGGACAATATTCCCGGGGTGCCCGGGATCGGCCCGAAGACAGCGGCTCAATTGTTGACGTCGTTTGGCTCGTTGGACGAACTATATGCGCGACTGAATGAGGTGGCACGGGAGAAATTGGCGGTCGCCTTGCGCGAACATGAAGAAGCCGTATGGCGGAACCTGACCATGACGCGCTTGCAGTGTGAGCTGCCGGTGAATCCTGATTGGGATAATTGGCAGGTGGGGCGCGCGGATGCGCGCATGCTGCATGCCTTCTATCAGCGCATGGAGTTCAAGTCGTTGGCTAAAGCGGTCGCCTCGCCGACCCTCTTTTGACCCGCGCAAGCGACATCCCTGAATCGCCCGTGGGGGAAGGATAAGTACCCATCCACACGTAGCGGCCGGATAGGCACGCGCGGATGCTGAAATGAAGTCGAAACAACAACACATATTCTGGATCGCGGGATTGCTGGTACTTTGGCTGCTCGCCATCGCGTCGCGTGGCGTTATATTGCACGCGAATGAGGCCCGATTGGATGGTGCATTGCCGTTTACGTTGGAAAGTGCGCTGCAATTTCGCATGACCGAACGCGTATATGAGGGCCGAGGAATCCCTTCCCATGATCCGATGATTCAGTTTCCGGATGGTATTGATGTCTTTAAAACCGATACCGTGCTGGCAGAGTATGTGTACGGGTACCTTGCGCGACTACTACCCGGCGAGTTGCCCCTGCCGCTGCGGGTGCGCTGGATCATGATCGTCTGGTTCTCTTTGTCGGCACCGCTGGTGGCGGCATGGGTCTTCGCGTGGACCCGGTCACGCTCGGCAGGTTTCATTGCCGGCGCTTTCTTTGCGGTGTCGTTGGCTACGGTGATCCGTTCCAGCGGCCTCGAAATATCACGGGAGAATTTTGCCTTTCCGTTCCTGATTGCGCACCTCTGGCTGCACGCTTGGCGGGAGTCCGAAAGCGGCCCCCGTCCCATTTGGGCCGTCATCGGTTCCGCGTTGGGTTTAGGGATGGCCTTGCTGACCTGGGACATGATCCAGTATTACGCTGCGTTGTGGGTGATCGTTTGGTGCGTTCGCGTTTTTCGCGGAGCAGGCGACGCCCTGCGGGAGCAATGGCGGTGGGGGGCACCGGCCGCCGGCCTTGTCCTCGTGGCATGGCTCTCACCCTACCATCGTTCGCATGGCTTGTGGATGTCGCCGACGTTGTTGCTGGTCTATGGATTATTGCTTCGCATGGCCGTGCAGCACGTGCGCCACGCACCCCGGTGGCGGGGCATAGCGGCCATGGCCGTCCCTTGGGGACTGTTTGCGCTCGTGCCCCATGGGTATCGCGCGAACTACGGCCATTTCGCCGAACTGCTGGTCGCGAAGATCCGGTTTCTCAATGTGAAACCAATGGATCCTTCCCTACTCACGTTTAATCAGCGCATCATGTGGGTGCCGGCACTGGATTCGGCAACATGGTCATTGACATGGATTCTGTTTCCAGCTACTCTCGTGCTCATAGTGGTTGCCAGCGGGTTGGCCGTGATGGGCTGGCGGAAACGCCGCGATGCCTCGAGTATATTGACAAGGCCGACAGCCGCGCACATCTTTTTTTTCCTGATACTGTCTGTCCTCGCTTATATCCTGTTTGTACGCTTTCATATTTATCTGGGACTTTTTGCATGTGCATGGTTAGGCGGCTGTTGGGCTTCCGCCCGGGAACAACGAAGTTGGACCGTGTATCTGTTCGCCGCCCTGCTTGCCCTCGGCTGGGCGGTTGAAGCGGCGCGGGTGTGGGAGGAGCCGGGGCGATGGGGTCGGCCCAATGTGTACTATCGTGAGTTACAGGAATTGACCGATTGGCTGCGACACTATGGAAATGAACAACCGGTGCTAGCGAACTTCGGGGTGAGCGCATCGATATTGGCATACGGAAATTGTCCGATTGTATTGCATCCGAAATTCGAAACACCGGAAATTAGAGAACGCGTTGAACAATATGGCAGAAAGCTGTTTACGGGAGACGAACGAGCGTTCAGGGATTGGGCAGACCAGCATGGGGCCTACTATTTTGTGTATGCGTTGGGCGAGTTTTACCCGCACCATGTGGAGCTGCAAATGCGCTATTTCGTCGATGCTGTGGAGCCGCCGGAAACGGCGCCCGCACGATTGTTCGAGTACGATCCGCATGCGGCACGCTATTTTGAGTTCAAAGAAGAGGCGAGTAATACCAAGTATCGGCTATTTCGGATCAGATCCCGTGATGACGAGCGACTAGCGGATCAACACACGATCTTTGCCCGACAGGCATTGTCCGAAGGTGACCTCGAGGAGGCGGAGCGATTGGCCTGGGCAGCCGTCGCCTTGTTTCCCGGTCAGTACCAGGCGCAAGAGGTGATTCGGGTGGTGACAACCCTGCGGGATCAGGGCTTTGAGTATCGTCCGGAACGGTAAGGGCGTGCGAGGAAAAGAGATTGTCAGACAGCGTTACAGTAGGAATTACCGGCGGTATTGCCTGTGGGAAAAGCGCCGTGGGACGGATCTTAGCTGGAAAGGGCGTGGCGATCCTGGACGCGGATCAAGTGGCGCATGAAGTGATGGCCCCGGGTGGGCCAGCCTATGAGGACGTACGAAATTATTTTGGCGAAACGATTCTTAATGCCGATGGAACCATCGACCGCAAGATTTTGGGACCACGCGTATTCGCCTCTGCGGAGGACCGCGAAGCACTGAATCGATTGGTGCATCCGCATGTTCGTCAGGTCTGGCGGTCGTGGCTGAACGTTACGGAGGACGGTGGTAAACCGGCGCGGGGCGTCATCATCCCGTTGCTCTATGAGGTAGGGGTGGAAAAGGATTTTGATTGTGTGTTGTGTGTGGCGTCTTCGGAGCAGGTGATGTGGCAACGATTGCAGGAACGCGGACTCTCCCACGAGGAGTGTCGACAGCGCCTTGCCGCGCAGTGGCCGGTCGCGGAAAAGATGAAATGGGCCGATTACGTGATTGTGAATGAAGGAACGATAAGTGAACTAACGCGCCAGACCGAGTCCGTTTGGCAAACAATTTTGGAAAAGGAGAAGTAAGACTATGGCTGAAGAACAACGATCAAGAAATCGTGGCCGCTCGGGTGGGCGTCCGGGACGTCGTCATCACCAAAAGAACCGTAACCGGGGTAATGGGCCGGACGGGGGTGGCGAAGAGGTGGTGGAGCGTCAGGAGGTTCTCGACGAAAACGGGAACCCATTGCCGCCGGGCCCGACACTGTTGCTGCATGAGCTACAAGTTCAAACGGTGCCTGACCTGGTAAAATTTGGTGAGAGTCTGGGACTGTCTGAATTGAGTGCGCTGGTGAAGCACGAATTGGTATTTGAGATTCTGAAGGCAAATGCGCGGCAAAACGGACGGTTGTTCGGTCGAGGTATCCTCGAAATTCTGCCCGATGGCTTCGGGTTTCTGCGGTCTCCGTACTACAATTATTTGCCTTGCCCGGAAGACATCTACGTGTCGCCGTCACAAATCCGACGATTCGGGTTGCGGACGGGTGACTTTATCGATGGTGAAATCCGGCCACCGAAGGAGAAGGAGCGCTTCTTCGCCCTGCTCAAGGTCGAGCACATCAATGAAAAGGCCCCGGATTCCGCCAAGAACCTTATTCCGTTTGAACATCTGACCCCCTTGTTCCCGGATAAACGGTTTGTGTTGGAAACGTCACCGGAAAATATTTCGATGCGCGTGATGGATCTGTTGACTCCGATTGGCGTGGGCCAGCGCGGCTTGATTGTGGCGCCGCCTCGAACCGGTAAGACGGTGTTGATGCAGCAAATGGCCAATAGTATTTCCGCAAATAATCCGGATGCCAAACTCATCGTCCTCTTGATTGATGAGCGGCCGGAAGAAGTGACGGACATGCAGCGGAATACAAAGGCGGAAGTGCTGAGTTCGACATTCGACGAGCCGCCGGAACGCCATGTTCAAGTGGCGGAGATCGTGATTGAAATGGCCAAGCGCATGGTGGAGAACGGCAAGCATGCGGTGATTCTTTTGGATAGTATCACACGTCTGGCTCGCGCCTATAATACCTTGCAACCGCACAGCGGCAAGATCCTGTCGGGGGGCGTGGATGCCAATGCCTTGCATAAGCCTAAACGCTTTTTCGGTGCCGCCCGAAACATCGAGGGCGGCGGAAGTCTGACGATTATCGCTACGGCGCTGGTGGATACCGGTAGCCGTATGGATGAGGTCATCTTCGAAGAGTTCAAAGGAACGGGCAATATGGAGTTGGGGCTGGATCGGAATCTGGTCGACAAACGTATTTTCCCCGCCATAAATATTGAAAAGTCCGGCACGCGAAAGGAAGAAAATCTATTGCATCCGGATGAATTGAATCGGATATGGATCTTGCGCAAGGCCTTGAAGGATGTGCCGGCTGTTGAGGCCATGGAGTTGTTGATCAACCGACTGAAGAAGACCAAGAGCAATGCCGAATTCTTAATGAACCTGCAGGGGTAGATTCTACATGGTGGCTCGCGAGGATATCGGGCCGGGCCCTTTGGGCGCCCGGCCCCGGCAGCGACACGGGTGGGTGGCGGCATCGGCCGCGCTGGTCTCGTTGTTGGCGCATGCGGCCCTGATCCATTTTGCCCCGCCGATGCCCGTTGGCCGCCTGGCCACAATCGATGAAGATGGCCGGATCCGGTCATTGGTTTTGCGGGACGTACAGGTCGACGTGCCCCGGACAGTGGAGCAACCTGCTCGTTTCGAAGCCCGCGATGCCTCGACCTTCATGCCGGAAATGCTGGCCCCGGAATCGTTTCAAGCACTGGTAGAGGAATTCCTGCCGCCTCCTACCGCGGATGTCGGTCAACCGTTGGCTGGTGAAGATCGGGCGCTGGCTGAATTGGCGGCAGTGGCCGAGCGGCCGTTGTGGGATGCCCGCCAGGATTTGGTGCATATCCGGGACCGAATCGTCCCGGACGATGTCGCCACCTTCGCCCGTAGAATGATCCCGGATGTTGAACGTGTGCCGGATGCCCCGGACCTCGCGGTGCCAGGGGATGCGCTGGCTGGCGCACAACGGGAGCGGGGCGCACAGTGGTTGCAGGGACAGGCTTGGGCCGCCAATGAGGCAGGGCCGGGGCGTGCGTTCGGTGTGGGACAGCGGGCAATCGATCCTGACCTGGAGGACGCACCAGAAACGACCGTGGAACGTGTCGACGCTGTCACGGAAGAGGATGAGGAAATCACGGCCATTGCCCCCATCGAACAATTGTTGGCGCTGGAGGTGCAAACATTCAGTGATCCGGCCGATCCCGGCTACGAGTATTTCCAAATCCGCATATTTAGCATCGATCACGAAGGATTGCCGGTTCTGCCTCGGGATGTGTTGTTGATTCAGGATGCATCGGGAAGCATGACTCAGCGGACCATTTATCAGGCGCGCCACGGCTGGCACGCTTGGCTGGATAGTTTGTCGGCGGATGACCGAGTCGATCTGATTGCTTTTAGGGACCACGTGGAGCGGGCGTTTGGCGAATTGCGTCCCTTCAATCCGCGCAGTCAAGCCCGGGCAGCGACCTTCATCGAAGGGCTGCGGGCGCGCGGAGGGACAGATGTCTTCGGATCGTTGGAGCCGTTGTTGGCGATGGAAGTGAATCCCGCCCGGCCAACCCTGGCGGTACTTGTGAGTGACGGCATACCGACGACGGGGGTTGTGGATAGCACCACCATATTGGAGTCCTTTACCGCGGCCAATGCCGGTGCGGTATCCGTGTTTACGATAGGTGGCGGGCCTCAGGTAAACGAATACTTGCTCGATTTCCTCAGCTTCAAGAATCGTGGTGACACGATTATGACATTTGCGCGGGAAGAAATTCCTGATTCGATGGCCCAGTTGGCTCGCGAGTTAAGTCGGCCGGTCTTAACGTTCCTGCGCATGCAATGGGCTGGCGATATCGACCGGTTTCAGGTGTATCCCGAAAGTTTGACGCATCTTTATCTCGATCGCCCACTCGTTGTGTACGGCCGTAAACCCGTCGATGTACGACAGGCCTTTGTCCAGATTGTTGGTCGCAGCGGGGCCGACATGAAGGATATGTTTTTCCGCATTGATTTTGACGAGGCCGGAGCCGGTGCTCCCGCGATCCGTACGTTATGGGCCTGGCAACGGTTGTATTACTTAATTGGCCAGCACATCCGCACACAGGACCCGGATCTGATGGACGAAATTCAGCGCGTGACGCGACAGTTCGGGCTCAACGTGGCCTATGGGCGGGATGCGGTGCCGATGCATTTTGAGCGCCGTTTCCATTTTCACGGCCAGCGCGGGGAGTGATGGCTGCTCAGGCGCCGAGCGGTGCACTGGGCTGAATGTCTTCCAGCCCTTGTAACGGGATACCTGCCAAGGTGCGCGCGCCGGCGATGCCGGCGATCATGGCGGCATTGTCGGTGCAATACGGCATCGGGGCAACAAGTAATTGAACGCCGAGCCGATCAGCCACGGTCTCCAACTGTGCGCGCAAACGGCGGTTTTTTGCGACACCTCCTACGCAGGCCATATACATGACGCCCTCGTCTTTCACCGTGCGCTCCAGTCGATCGAGCAGGGCGGCAAACGCAGCCTCCTGATAGCTGGCCGCGACATCGGCCAAGTCGGCTTCGGCAGGGAGGTTGGGCTGGTCCCGCAGCCAATACAAGAGCGCGGTTTTCAATCCGCTGAAACTAAAGCAGCGGTCACGCGGGAGCCCGCCGCTCACTGTACCCCGACTCCCTTGTAACCCGCGCGGGAAAAGCTGCGGATCGGGCCGTCCGGTCGCAGCCGCTTTCTCGATTTCCGGGCCGCCGGGATAGCCCAGGCCCAACAAGGTGGCACCTTTATCCAATGCCTCGCCGACGGCATCATCAAGGGTCTGTCCCAGCAAATGAAAATGGGAGAGGGAGTCCACCCGCACCAACATCGTGTGGCCGCCGGTGACGAGCAAAACGACTAGCGGGCAGGCCTGATCCGGCGTCGGGGCTTCAGGTGAGAGGAAGACCGAATAGACGTGCCCGTCCAGGTGATTGATTGCATACAATGGAATGCCTGTTCGTGCAGCGAGGGCCTGAGCGGCCGTCGCGCCGACCAACAAGGAACTGGCAAGACCGGGCCCCCGGGTTACAGCGATCTGGTCAATATCGGACCAGTGCACCTGTGCCTCGTCCAAGGCGGATTGGATGGTATGGGCGATCACGTCGACGTGCGCGCGGGAAGCAATCTCCGGCACCACGCCACCATACGGGCGGTGAGCGGCGATCTGACTATAGACTACGGAGGAGCGCACCTGCTGGCCGTCCTCGACAATAGCGGCCGCCGTTTCATCGCAGGACGACTCGATACCTAAGACAATCATCAGGTCAATGGCCTAAACGGTTCTGGACGCAAGGCATACGAGTGTCAGCGCCTTGAAGCCGCCAAACGGCGCCCTGGATTCGGGACGTCGCCACTGTTCGCCTCAAAAATCATAATGCCTTTCAACACATCCACGGCGCGCTCCAATTGGATATCGATGACATCCTCTAAATCCTCGTCATCATCAAAGTCATCCGCATTCTCCGGTCGTGAGCGTTTGATCAACAGCCGCCGCCAATCTTCGGGCGCAATCGAGACGACAATGTCCGGCTCGATACCCCGTTCATCAATAACGCGTTCCTGCGGGGTATAGTATTGGGCGGTGGTGATCCGCAAGGCGGACCCGTCATCCAAGGGCAAAATGCTTTGCACCGAACCCTTGCCAAAGGTCTTTTCGCCAATCAGGATGGCGCGACGATGATCTTGGAGTGCGCCGGCAACGATTTCCGAAGCGCTGGCGCTGCCTTCATTGATCAGTACGACCATGGGAAAATCCAAGAACGGATTTCGTTCGCGCGCCGTATACCGTTGGCCCCGGCGCCCGTCCCGGCCTTGAGTATAAACGATCAAGTCTCCGCGACGAACAAACTGTTGGGCCACCTCAATGGCCGAACTCAATAGACCGCCTGGATTATTGCGCAGATCCAAGATTAAGCCTTTCATGCCTTGATCCTTAAGATCCCGCAGGGCGCTCTTCAGATCCGCGCTGGTTGGGTTGTTGAACTGGGTAATGCGTACATACCCAATTTGGTCGTTGATGAGCCGGGCATCTTTGACGCTCTCGATCGCGATAATGGCACGGGTAATCGTGTGCTCCTTGATCTCCGAGGTTGAAGGGCGGAGTATCTTGATATCAACATCGGTATCGGGTGGACCGCGGAGCTTGCGCACCGCTTGTTGCAGCGACAGCCCTTCTGTGGATTCCCCGTCAATTTCCACGATATGGTCGCCAGAAAGCAGACCTGCCCGGGATCCGGGAGTGTCTTCCATCGGGGCAACAATGGTGAGGATATTGTTCCGCATGCTGATGACGATGCCGAGCCCGCCAAAGTGGCCGGAGGTATCGTCCTTCATGTCGGTAAACATCTCCGGATCCAAAAAATCACTGTGCGAGTCGAGGGATTGCAGCATCCCCTTGAGGGCGCCATAGATGAGAGACTGATAATCAGTCTTTTCTGCGTCGACATAGTTGCGGCGGATTTGCTCCAGCGCGGTGGTGAACAGGTTCATGTGGTCATAAACCGTGTCCTGATCTTCTTTGGCAGCCTCTTCGGAGTATAACCGCGCTCCGATGACCAAATTCCCGATCAGCAGAGCGGCCAGAAATACCCAACTTAAACTTCGCCCAATCCAACGTGATGGCATAACTTCCTCGCTTGAATGCACCCAGAAACCTCTCTCAGAATCGCTAGCGTCGGAGGGACTATAGCCTAAAAAACGATGCTTTGCAACTGACTTGCCGACGCGGTACAGTGAGACCGTGAGGAATAGATACTATGGTGAATCCGGAACGTAAAGAACGACCGTTTATCAGTGAAGATAAACAGGCTGCACTGGCTGGGTCGGTGTATCTCCGTCAGGTATCCGGCATCAAACAGCGTACCCCGACATCCGCTAACGCTGGGCGTAAGACCACTAGGGACAAGGCGGGGCGCCGGTCCGGGACGTTGCACCACGCGATCCTTATTTCCCATATCCGCACGTTTGCCTTGGTCGTGATGGTGATGTTTGGTCTGCTTTTCCTCTCCATTTATATCACCGGACAGGCGTGGCAACGGCACATGGCACGGGCGCGACAAGTACAGTCCCCCCCTCCGCCCCCGACCGAACCCGCGCCTGGTCTGGGCGTGATGGTGGATGAGCAGACCGATGGAGCGGGCGGGGCCCGCGTGCGAACGGAACTGGACACGGATGCGATGCGGCGGGCCATACTTATGCAGCGTCGCGCGTCGGCATTATTGACAGTGGGCAATATCGAAGAGGCGTTGGTACGGCTTAAAGAGGCCTTGGAAATATGGCCGCACTTGACCCAAGGCTGGTCCGAGTTGGGCCAAATCTACCTGCAATTGGGTGATTATAGCCGGGCCGAGGTGGCCCTGGAACGGGCGTTGGAAACGGATCCGGGCAATGCCGAGTGGCTCAATGATTTGGGTGTCGCGTTGCTGTATCAGAACCGGATTGCCCAAGCCCGGGATTTGTTTAATACGATTTTGGATTTGAATCCGGATTTTGCCCCTGCCCACTTCAATTTGTCTCTGTGTTATTTCGCCCAAGGCAATGAAGCCCGGGCCGAGGAGGAATTGGACCGGTTCCTGCGGCTACAGCCGGATAATCCGCAAGCATTGAAGGAAAAAGCCTATCTGGTTGCTTCTCGGGGCGACTATGGGGGGGCGCTGACACACTTGCAAAAGGCGATTCAGGTGGCGCCCGACTGGGCATCACTCTATGTGGACGCGGCAGCCGTTACGGCGTTGATGGGGCGGATCGATGAAGTGATTCGCTATTTGGATCGGCTCGAGGACTTGACGGCACCGGATGTGGTGTATCGCTTGCTCCAGCAGCCGGCCTTCCGGTCCATCCGGCTTACTGAGATCGCCCGTCAATTCGAAGCCACACTGGCGGAGCGGGCCCGCGAAATAATGGGCGGGGAAGCGGCCATTACACCGGACGTGGTCACCGATCCCGTATCGGCAGAGGTGCAACCGATGGCCTCGCGAGGTCAGGATCCGAATGTGTCGGATCGGGGATGGGCCCCACCATGACACGCAATGACATCTATACGACCCGTTCATCGAAACCGGCGTCTCCGCTACAAACAGGCGCAGATCCGTCGAAGTCGCCTCCGGATAATGTGTGGCTCATGTCGCTTCGGCGACAGCGTTTGCAGAACGTGTTTACCGCGCTGCTTGGGTTAGCCATCGTGGGGCTGGTGATTGTGGTTTCATTTCAACAGGCGCGAATGGCGGACGATCAGCCGGTGGATGGGGCTCGCTTTGAGACGTCTCCGCCGATGATCGGTGCTGTCGATGTCCAACGTTCCGGGAGGCCACCTGTTGATGCGCGGTATGCCGGCCTGTTGGACTTGTTGACGGACCACCCTTCTCAGCAAGAGCGGGTCCCCACCGGTGACCCTTGGCACCGGGAATGGCTCAAGCGAGCCACCTACCATCTGCTGCAGGCCGAGCAGGCGCAACGGACGCAAGATACGGAAGCCTCGCTGCACCATTATCAAGCGGCCTTGGATATTTTCCCCCAATTGCGCGGGGTCTATCCGCTAATGGCCGCTATTCACATGGACGCAGGTGCATACCAGCAGGCCGCCGCTGCGTTTGAGCAAGCGCGCGAACAGGAGCCACTGTCTCCTGCATCGGCGAATAATCTGGGTGTGATTTATTTGCGGATAGGCAATCTGGAAAAGGCCGAAAAGGAATTTCGCGCCGCGATCGAGGCCCAGACCGATTATCCGCAAGCCCAGTTCAATATGGCGCTGGTGTATGCCGAACAAAACCGCCCCGCCGAGGCCTTGCGCGCATTCGAAATCTATGCGGGACTCGAACCCCGGCACCTGCAACCGATGATTTCTCTAGCGTCCCTTTTGGCGGACGGACAGCACTGGGAGCAAGCGGCCTATCTGTTGACGCGTGCAGACCGTGTCATGCCCGCCACTCCGGAGCTTCTTTTCCAGCTCGCCAAAGCGCATACGCAAGCGGGACAACATCGGGAGGCCATGGCTGCGTTGACCCGGGCGGTGGATCAGGTGGATCCTCGTCACGCCCTGGCTTGGATGAGCCGCCGGGTGTTCGATCCCTTGCGTGGTGAATCCGCGTTCGAAGACCTCATTGTGCAGTTGAGCGAAACGCCTTAGTCCCTTCCCCCGACGCTAAAACTCGAACATAATGGTGGCCATGAAGCCTTCCATGCGCTCGTGATCGAAGGTGTGCTTAAAGCGATAGCCCAAACTCTTGTAGATCCCCGCCGACATATGGGTGATGCCGGCTTCAAAGTTGATGTGTTCTCCTTTGTCGTTCTTGACATCATAGAACATCCAGGACGTGCCGGCATACCAGCCCCACGCGCTGCCGGTGAATCCCCAGGGCGGCTCGGCAAATGATTGCGATAGCCCCGCGATAATCACCGGGCCGTAGGACTGGGGCGTGCGAATGCGGCGAGCCTCTTCGGCTTCCTCGTCCGCTTCCGTCTCAATCACGACAGACGCCCAGCGAATCCCGCCCCCAACGTGGAAGATACCCAGATTGATGCCGCCGGACAACTCGGCGTCGTAACTGCTGAAATCCTGTACTTCACGTGTTGCCCGATCGCGCACATAGTCGTAGTCGCCATAGAGGTAGAAGCCCCGAGCCCAATAAAGATCATCCACACTAAGCACGGCTGAAGGCCCGTACATGAGCGCCCGTCCGGTCACCTTGGGCTCCGCATACCATAATTTGACACCGGCATCAAAGTACATGTCCGCCATAGCTTGGCCGGCATAGGCCAATAGGGCCATTGAAATGAATACTGCTTTTATCCGCTGCATGTTTTATCTCCTCGTTCCTCGTCGACGTCGACGCTGGTGAGTATTCCTGAATGGATGGTCTTTTTCAATCATTAACCCGCGCCGGATTCATCTTCAATGATTTCCACGGGGCAGGAGGGGATCGACTTGAGAAACAAGCGGCCATACCGCTTTTGAATAATGCGTCGGTCGAGCACCACCACCACGCCCTCGTCGGTTCCGGTACGGATCAGGCGGCCGACGCCCTGTCTGAATTTGAGAATCGCTTCTGGCAACGAATACTCCATAAACGGTTCCCCCCCCTTTTCGCGGATCCGATCCATTCGCGCTTTAATCAAAGGCTGATCCGGAACGGCGAAGGGGAGGCGGGTGATAATCACGTTGCGCAGGGCATCGCCGGGGACATCCACACCCATCCAGAAGCTGTCGAGCCCGAACAAGACACACCCTGGCTCTTGTTTGAAGGCTTCCAGCATCGCATGCCGGGATAGGCCGTCGCCTTGAACCAGAAGACGTATCGATGCATCAGCGAAGAACGCCCGTGTTCCTTCCGCAGCCTGCCGCATGAGCCGGTCACTGGTGAAAAGCACAAACGCGTGGCCGCTGGTCTGTTGGGTGTAGCGTTGAATGGCTTGGATACAAGCCGGTACGAAGGCTTCGGCATCATTGGGGTCCGGCATGTTTCGAGGGATGAGAATGCGCATTTGGCGCTCGTAATCGAACGGGGACCCGACACGTACCGACGGGCAAGGCTCAGCCCCGACGCGCTGCGTGAAATAGTCGAGGGATTGATTCACCGACAAGGTGGCGCTCGTCATAACGACACAGGGCACCTCGTCGAATAAAGAAGCCCGCAGGGCCGGGCCCACTTCAATCGGTGCCGCATAGCAAACCACCTGCCGTCGCCGTTGCCCTTGCTGTTCAACCCAATAGACGTGGTCTTCACAGGATTGATGAATGAAGGCATGCAGCGCATTACGCATGTCTTCCCCGCGTCGAATGCATGATTGAAGCTCGGCGTGGACATCTTGTTGCGGGACGTCTTCGGCCACCACCTTCAACGCGCGAATTAAACGGTCCATATGGTCCGTCACATGTGAACGCAGGGTCAAAGGCCGGGCCACGACGCGCTGAGACTGTTCGCGCCGCTGAAAATCGGCCCATTGATCCAGCTCCACGAAGAAGGCGAGCACTTCGTCCCAAAGGACCGTCGCTAAATGGACCGGCTCGCCGCCCTTGCGCAAATAGCTGAGCAATCCCTTCTTGCTATCGGGGATATAGAGCCGCCGCAGCCAATGCTCGAACATGTACTGCGACAGGCGCAGGCCCAAATGGTCGGAGGCCACCGCCTCCATTTGATGGGCCTCGTCAATCACCAGGTAGCGGTAATCGGGCAGGAACGAGCCGCCAACGACACGCATGGCTAGGTCCGAAAAGAGCAAATGATGATTCACAATCAGGAGATGCGCGTCTTGCGCCTCCGCCCGCGCCCGCATCAGAAAACAGGGTTTGTATTCAGGGCATTTCTGCCAAAGACAGTTACCATGTTCGCAGCAGACCGAGCTCCAAATATCGGCGGACGGTTGTTGGTCCATGTCCTGCAGGCTGCCCTCGGCTGTGGTATCGGCCCACGCCTGAATGGCATCCAATTCCTGGGCTTTCCCGGCCTTGAACAGGTCCCCTTCAAGCATGCGCGTGCGGGCCAGACGCCGCAGGCACAGGTAGTTGGTGCGGCCCTTGACCAGCACCGCTTTGAAATCGACGCCCAAATGTTGCTGGAGAAATGGAATGTCCTTATACATCAACTGTTCCTGTAGGCTGATCGTATAGGTCGAAACGACGACTTGGATCTTTTGTTGTACCGCCGCCAGAATCAGCGGAACCAAGTAGGCGAAACTCTTGCCCACGCCGGTACCCGCCTCGATGGCCAAATGCTGCTGACGCTCGATTGCGGCGGCGACTTCACCCGCCATCTGCTGTTGTTGGGGACGATATTCGAAGGGGTGCGTGGCGTTTTGCCGCGCACGCGCCAGTTCGCCGCCCGGGCTAAAAAAGCGATCGACGTCCGCTCGGATGTCCAGACTGGCTGAAGGGTTTGAATCAGGCGTGCGCGGTGCTATCATGCCGGGCAGTTTGTCATGTTAGGGCGGATAGGAAAACAAAAAGAGGAGCGGCTAGATGAAAACGTTGCGCAAAGAGCTGTGGTTTGAGGTGCCGGCCCGACGCGGATTGGTCAATATCACCCGGGACGTACAGGCATCGGTGACAGAAAGTGGTGTCCGTGAGGGGCTTGTTCTCGTTAACGCCATGCATATCACGGCGAGCGTATTTATCAATGATGACGAGAGTGGATTGCACGCGGATTACGAGAAATGGCTGGAAAAATTGGCCCCCGAAAAGCCCTACGAGCAGTATGCCCACAATGGGTATGAAGATAATGCCGACGCACATTTGAAGCGGACCATCATGGGGCGGGAGGTGGTGGTGGCGATAACCGCAGGGGAACTGGATTTCGGGCCCTGGGAACAAATCTTCTACTATGAATTGGATGGTAAGCGAAAGAAGCGCGCCCTGATTAAGGTGATTGGTGAGTGAGGTGAAAGGCGGTATCGCCCGCGTTATCGTCGAACTTTCGCTGGACCGCGAGTTCGACTATAGCATTCCAGCGCCGCTACGGTCGGCGGTGGTGCCCGGTGTTCAAGTGGTGGTCCCGTTTGGGGCCCGGCAGGTGACCGGGTATGTGGTGAGCTTGCCCGAGCAGGCCTCGGTGGCCCGACTCAAACCGATTCGGCGAGTGGTGGGGGATGGCCCGTTGATAACCCCGTCGGTGATGCGGCTGGCGCGCTGGATGTCGTCGTATTATGCCGCGCCCTTTGAAGTGGTGGTCCGCACCATTTTGCCCAGCGATGTACGGCGCGTGAAGCGCGCGTTCAAAGCGATTCCCTACATCCATCGCGTCACTGACGCGCCAGTGAACAGCGATCCCGCATGGCGAAAACGAGCCGCTAAACAGGCCTTGGTGCTTGATTTCATGGAACGTGAGCCCGTGGTTGCCTTGCCACGTTTAACGCAGGAAACCGGGGCGACGCTGGCGGTCGTGCGGGCAATGGAAAAGAAGGGGTGGATCCGAATTGAGAAACGACAGGTAAATCGGGATCCGTTCGAAAAGTATCACGTCGTTCCGACCCAACCCCTGCCGCTGATGACCCAACAGGCCGCGGCGTTGAAGCGGATTAGTGCGGCCCGGCATCAATCGGATCCGGGAGTTGTCCTGCTGTTCGGCGTGACGGGTAGCGGCAAAACAGAAGTGTATTTACAGGCCTTGCAAGAGGTGCTGGACGCGGGGCAGGGGGCCTTGGTCCTGGTCCCGGAAATTGCGCTGACGCCGCAGACTGTCGAACGCTTTCGCGCGCGCTTCGGTGATATCGTCGCCGTGTTGCACAGTCACTTGTCGGGCGGGGAACGGCATGATGAATGGCACCGCATACGCAACGGTCGTGCCCGCATCGTGATCGGCGCCCGCTCGGCACTTTTCGCACCGGTCGAGCCGCTCGGATTGATCATTGTCGATGAAGAGCATGAAAACAGCTATAAGCAAGAAGAAGCTCCGCGCTACCACGCGCGCGATGTGGCGGTCGTCCGGGGCAAGCTGGAAGGATGCGCGGTGGTCTTGGGATCGGCTACACCCTCGTTGGAATCGATTCACAACGCGCGCACGGGAAAATACGCGCTTGCCGCGATGCCGGCGCGGGTGGATCACCGCGAAATGCCCGTCATACAAGTCGTGGATATGCGCGTGGAAATGGAACGGGAGGGACGACTTAATGTCCTGTCCCGGGCATTAATGGAGGCGATCGCCGTCCGCCTGGAACGTGGAGAACAAACCATACTCTTTCTGAATCGACGTGGCTTTGCCACGTCTTTGGTCTGCCCGCGCTGCGGATATGTCGCGGAATGTGAGGCATGCAGCGTGTCGATGACCTACCACAAGGCCACCCATGAGTTGCGCTGTCATCTGTGCGGCGCCTGTCGATCCGTACCCTCGGTTTGCCCCAATCAAGACTGCCGGGATCCCGCCTTTCGCTATGCGGGGCTGGGGACGCAACGCGTTGAGGAAGCCGTAGCCGCCTGCTTCGGGCATGCGCGAATCAAACGAATGGATGCGGATACGACAACTCGAAAAGAGGCGTATGGCGAGTTGTTGGGCGCATTCCGGGCTGGTGATATCGATATCTTGTTGGGTACGCAGATGATTGCCAAGGGGCTGGACTTCCCCAACGTGACACTGGTGGGCGTGATCAATGCGGATATGGGGCTGCACCTCCCCGATTTTCGAGCCGGGGAGCGCACGTTTCAATTGATTACACAAGTGGCCGGCCGGGCCGGCCGTGGCGATGTGTCGGGCGAAGTCATCGTCCAAACGTTCACGCCGTTTCATCCTGCCATTCAGGCGGCGCGGGCGCTGGATTACGAGCGGTTTTTCGATCAGGAAATCGAGTTTCGCCGGGAACTCGATTATCCGCCCTTCGCTCATGTGATTTCTGTAACCCTGCGCGGAGCCGACGAAGGAGCTGTGGCCCAACTCTGTGAGCTAGTGGTGAGTCGACTGAAACCAAAGCTGGACCCGGCGATTCGTTGCAGTGGCGGTACGCCCGCTCCCTTGGCGCGCATCAAGGGAGTCTATCGCTACCAAATCCTATTACGATCACGCAGGGTCAAGGCTGCGGTGGAACCCCTACGCGAGGTCTTGAACGGTATCAAATGGCCGAAGTCGGTCTCGTATGCCATCGACGTCGACGCGCTGTCCCTTCTATAACGTTGAGGAGCCGCGACGGTGTGGCTGAACGCGGGAAAGACCAACACTAGTGCGCCGACTGCACCATCTGCGTGGT